>CAIRMS010000314.1 GCA_903879765.1 uncultured Flavobacteriales bacterium | reverse complement strand
TGAATGGGTGGGTAGCACAACGCAATTGGACGCTTGGTGTGACGCTGTTCAAAATCGAGCTGGGACCTTTGATTTTAATTTACGTTTTGCTTTGTCCTCCATAGTTAGTAGTAATGGTAATTTTGATTTATCGACGATACCAAATCAACAACAACTTAACCGTGGACGAACCGTTCCATTTGTAAATAATCACGATACATTCAGACCGACTTTAAATAGTCAAGGAAATTATACGGGCTGGAATACAGGTTCTGAATTAAGTCCACACATCGAACCAAACGATGGGCGGAATTCTGTTGCACATGCCATTGTAATGTCTTTAGACGGTGCACCACAACTCTTTTTTGAAGATTTGTTTTCAATCGGATATAACGGCAATCGATTCACACATCAACCTAATTCATTAGCGAGTTTACCCTTGGACGCTGACGTAGAAAATTTGCTTTGGTGCCATCAGAATTTGCATTTCAAGCAAGGGAATTACCTTGTCCGATGGCAGGCTCCAGATGCATTGGTGATTGAAAGAGAGTCGAAAGCACTTATTGGAGTCAATGATCACTGGTCAAATTGGCAAAATTTGGTTGGCGTTCAAACAAGTTGGTCTGATGGAACGGTTTTGATGGATTACTCCGGCGCAAATGGAAATACAACGAGCATCGTTTATGGTGGCGGGAAAGTGAACATAAGTATTCCTCCGTGTGATGGATCTGCTAACTTGGGTAGAAGAGGTTATTGTGTTTGGGCGCCACAAGGAATCGATACAAATTATGTCAGACCAAGTAAATCAACAACACAAGAGTGGGAAATGTCCGATGATTTAGGGGACGCTCATTTATCTTCATTGCAACAGGGTGGTGCATTGCCAAATAATAGTATGGATTGCCGAACTGTTGGACGAATTTTTGCAAAATCTGGTTCAACAATTAACATTGAATTATATCCATCTGTTGCTACGTTACCAATAACGCTTATTCTGATCGATAAAGATTGTCAGGAAATCGATTCCATTGTTCAAGTAGGCAACATTAATTTTTCTCATGTTGCCACATACGATGGCTGGTATACTCTGCGAATAAGAAATGCATCTAGTACTCAGTTGGGACAAAAATGTTGGGTGAAAGCAACGTACTTCGCTCCACAAACTGTGCAAACGAACGTTGTTAAAAACAAATGTGCTTGTTCGGTAACGAATCCAAATGCAGGTGCTTTTGAAGATGATATGCAAGAAATCGTCGTATCGCCAAATCCGTTTATTGATGAATTAGCTATTCAATTCCCGATGCTCAATCATGGAATTTACAACATTCAAGTGATTAATCTAGAAGGGAAGGTGGTAAAGAATATTCCTGTGGAAACGAATCAAGCGCAGATTAAACTTGACGTGGCAGATTTATCAAAAGGATCCTACACCATAAGATTTATATCCGAAATGGGTGTGAAATCTCACTTGATTATCAAATAATCAATCCTCTTTTAACTCACCTTTTGCGTACATAAACAATTGTTTCCGCATGGATACTTCTTCCATGAAATAGCGCAATTGTCCTTTGGTTTGAAAACGTTTTTTGTGCTGTCCAAAAAGTAAAATGTTCCAGACTTTTCGTCCAAAGGATAATTTCGGTAAATATTCTTCGTCAATCATCTTTAACTCATTCATTGTATCGTGAATCGCTCCTTGTAAGCGCATGCTAACAAGTTGTCTTCGTATCTCTTCAGTGCGTTCATTGAAGCGGCTGAGATGCTCTCTATCCAAGTTTCTTGATTTCAAAATACGCGTTGCTTGAAATTCAATGTCATTAAATGCTTTGTATAATTCGTCGATTGTCATAATCCTGCAAAGAAAATTATTTTCGTTTAAAATACCCTAAAAATTCTTTATTTCCGTCGCCACCTAAAATAGGGGAGTCCAAAAAAGCTTGCCATTCTAATTGGTTTCGACTACACATATCTTTGATGTTTTCCAAAAGAATAGGATACTGACGTACATCTTTTACAATTCCTCCTTTGGATAAAAAAGCTCTACCTAATTCAAATTGCGGCTTAATTAACAATACAACATCTGCGTTTGGTTTCAAAAAACGGATCACAAATGGAATAACTTTTTCCAAACTGATAAAAGAAACATCGACGACTAATCCATCGACTTCTTCTGTAATTTGTTTTTCAGTAAGATCACGCGCATGTGTTTTCTCTAAGTTCACAACGCGCTCATCTGCTTTGATTCGCTCGTGTAACTGTTTTGATCCAACATCCACACCAAATACTTTTTTCGCTCCTTTGGAAAGTAGAACCTCAGTGAATCCACCAGTACTTACGCCTAAATCAATAAATACTTTGTCGTTGCAATTAAATTTCCATTTCTCTACTGCTGCAACAAGTTTTAATGCTCCTTTAGAAACCCAAGGAATTTCTTCTGAAATCAATTCAATTTCAGCATCGATTGGAACTTTTTTTCCAGGCTTGGAAATAAGTTTTCCATTGACCAAAACGCCAAATTTGGAAATGAGTTCCTCCGCTCTAACGCGGGATGAAACTAAATTCCGTCCCATGATAATTTTGTCAATTCGTTCTTCTTCCATGCTTATTTAAAGGTATATAAAATGCGTTCTTTCGCTCCTTCGAATTGAAGGTAAATTTCTGATCCAGTTTCTTGCTTATAGGCTAAATCGGTGATGTCAAATACTAATGTCTGTTCCATCATAGAAACAGCGTTATCACCTTTTTTAACAGGAATCTTTTTAACATCTACACGAATTGCTCGAATAGGAGGGAGTGATTTTGAAATGTTTGCGCTTCCTGTTAAATCAAAATCCTCCACACTAAGAATGGGGTGTGCTTTCACAATTACATGTAGTCGATTTCCGATGATGTTCATCGACTGAACTTGAAATAATTCAGCTCCCATGTCAACGCTTTCATTTTGACGAATAAACGCTTTCGGTGCCGAAACTTCTGTCATATTTGCTGGTTTTGATTTTTTAAACGTTCCACAAGCGCTTAAAAAAAGGATGATTGGTAGTAAATAACGCATAATCTTGTGTTTTTTAGTTCGCGAGGGGTCAAAAATAATACCATTTCGCTAAAGTGTCCTATTTTTGTGCACGCAATGAAAACAAAAACACTAAAAAAGAACAAAGTAAACGTCGTAACGTTGGGTTGTTCAAAAAATACCTACGATTCAGAAGTCATGATGGCTCAATTAAAAGCGAATCATTTTGATGTCGAACATGAATCTATGGAGGATGATGCGGAAATCGTCATAATCAATACCTGTGGATTCATTGATAACGCCAAACAAGAATCGATTGACACGATTATTCGTTATGCAGAAGCAAAAGCTGAAGGATTAGTCGATAAAGTATATGTGACCGGATGTTTGTCCGAACGCTACAAAGATGACTTGGAAAAAGAAATTCCAGAAGTGGATGCGTATTTTGGTACAAGAGACTTGCCTCGCTTACTTAAAACCTTAAAAGCGGATTACAAACACGAATTAGTCGGTGAGCGTTTGTTGACGACACCAAATCATTACGCCTATTTCAAAATTGCGGAAGGATGTGATCGTCCATGTTCTTTCTGTGCGATTCCAATCATGCGAGGGACACATATTTCTACTCCAATGGAGGATTTAGTAATACAAGCTAAAAACCTAGCAGCAAAAGGAGTCAAAGAATTGATGTTAATCGCTCAGGATTTGACGTATTACGGTTTGGATCTTTACAAGAAAAGAGCTTTGTCTGATTTGATTAAACGTCTATCCGATGTAGAAGGAATCGAATGGATTCGTCTACATTATGCTTATCCGTCTGGATTCCCAATGGATGTGCTTGATGTCATGAATGAGCGCGATAATGTATGTAAATACTTGGACATGCCTTTGCAACATGGTTCGACCAAGATTTTACAAGCGATGCGCCGTGGAATTACACGAGAAAAAACGGAAGAGCTGATTCAAACCATTCGACAAAAAGTTCCAGGCATCGCTTTAAGAACGACCTTGATTGCTGGATATCCAGGTGAGACAGCTGCTGAATTCAAAGAGATGTATGAATTCGTTGAGAAAAGTCGTTTTGATCGCTTAGGTATTTTTACCTACTCACACGAAGAGAATACACATGCGTATCAATTTACGGATGACGTTACCGCGAAAATGAAGAAAAAACGCGCTGACGAAATCATGGAATTGCAATCAGGTATCAGTTATGAATTAAATCAACTGAAAGTAGGTAAGGAGTTTAAAGTACTTTTTGATCGTGTGGAAGGAGATTATTTCATTGGACGTACAGAATTTGATTCCCCAGAAGTGGATAATGAAGTATTGATTAAAAAATCAGAGTCATTTGTTCGATTAGGAGATTTTGAGCGTATTTTAATCACAAGTGCAGATCACTATGATTTGTATGGACAAGTAGTGAAATAAATCAAGCATTTAGAATGAAAAGAATTGTCGTTTTTCTCTTGTTAATGAGTGTGTTGCAATCC
>CAIRMS010000313.1 GCA_903879765.1 uncultured Flavobacteriales bacterium | reverse complement strand
TCTTTAAAAGGTAAGATAAATCGACTTACTTCTTCTTTTTCGGGGGAGTCGATCTGTAATGGAGTTTTTGATACGGATACGCTTAAATGAGAAGAGCAAGCCACAAGGCTTGCTCCAATCAATAAAAATATCAAATGTTTGATCATTATTCGATAATGAATTCACGTTGTACTTGACCGAAAGTTGTACCAACATGTAGGATGTACATTCCTGATTTGAATTCACTTGTTCCAATTTCCAAAACAGGAACTTGAACATTAGAACATGATTTAATCACCCTTCCTTGCATGTCTGTAATTGTATATTCAACGATTTCTAGGTCGTTTACTTGAGCAAACAATTTTTCTGAAGTAGGAACAGGGAATACAGAGAAGTTAGCAGCTAATTTCTCTTCGATTCCAGCATCACATACTAAATAAGACATGTTCGCAAAGTTAACGTGACAAGCAAAATTCACGGAGTCAACATAAGGATTTCTATTCGCTTGTTTACTGAATATAAATTCATTTCGCGCGATTTCATAATTATCAGGAAGGTCATTAAAGTGCCATGTTTTTAATGACTCTTGACTTTGATTTGTTGGTATTTGCCAGTTGTTACCTAATTGACCGTTGTAAGCAGTTGCCATGTAGAAAATTGACCGTGCTGCATTTCCTTTTTGAGCTGCGCGTGGTTCGTAAACCAACTGATTTCCACTGTAACCGACACTTCCTTCTAAGTATGTAAACACGACGTTGCCGTCGATATCCATCATTGGCAAGTTACTTCTTGGCGTGTTTGCTTGTTGTAAGTTCGTTGGATACAAGTTGTGTTGGTCACTGTATTCCGGTTTCTCTGGATTGTCACATGGGAATGTAGGCATCCAAGAGTGACAATAAGAGTGTTCACGCGAATAACCTTGTGCTGACCAATCGAATGGCTCATCAAATACTTTGCGCTCACCTGAATATGCACATGTCACGAAAGATTGTCCGTTTGTTGTATCGCGGATCTCAAATTGATTCATCACAGTCGTTTTGTAATTGAAATATGAAACAACAGTATGCGGATTAATCAAAGCTGTCAAGTCACTTAAGAAACTTGGAGATTCAGAGGTAATTCCTGCATAATAGTTTCCGATTTGTTCACCTTGACTCGTAACGTTTCCGATAGCAGGAGCCGTTGTTTTGTAATTTTCAAATCCAGCTGGACCATTGAATGCGTAAACGGCAAAATGGTAGTTTTGATTGGCAATGATTCCACGCGGCGTGAATCCTGTTCCACTCCCGATATAAGCAACGCGTGCATCTCCTACAACATCTCCTCTTTTGTAGCTCGTTCCATCAGTTGGCAAGCCAGTTACAGCAGAACCATTTTTCCAAAGTACAATGTAATTATCAGCATTCGTTCCAGCTGAGTATTGTCCAGCTACTGTATAAGCTTTCACCAAAGGAAAAGTTAAGTTTGATGGATTAGAAGTTGGTTCTGTTGCAAGGTTATTCGTGCCAATTGCGTACAAGTTGATGATGTATGGATTCTCATCACTGTCATTGTTGGCAATAGAAATAGTTGCAGTTCGTGTACCGGTTCCTGCTGGAGTGAATGTGAGTGAGTAGTTATTACTTCCCAATCCAGCAACTGTTCCAGTAATTAAGTTAATTCCGAATTCAGCGGCATTTGCACCTGTAAAAGTTACACCAGAAAGTGTTAAAGCTGAAACTCCTGTATTCTCTATGGTCACATTCGTAGCAGCGCTTGTTCCTACGATATACGTATCGTTGTTTAAAACGGTAGTCCCGTTTACCTTTACATTAATCTCTCTTGCTGGTGCAACGTAAGGGAAAATGTCCAATAAATTTCTTGGGATGATTTGGTAATTTGCGTTGAATTGTCCTAATAAACCAACAATGGATATGGGTCCAGTTGGAATCGCTGTTCCATCAATATTTGTTGAACCGTTAATTCGGACATCAAACGTGGTTGTTCCAGCAATAACTTGCACTGTACTGTTTCCAGTGGCAAAGTTTCCAGTCTGAACAAACGTTACATTATCAAAACGTACCAATTGAGCTTCTAAGGATTCATTAGCGCTCGAAAACGGGATGATTTGGGCTTGAGGAAGAACGGCAGGTCCATGATTGATAAAACTATTCGTTGGAGACAATTCTAATAAACCACTGAAGTCAAATAAAACTCCGGTTGCTGTAATTGAGTCGCCACGTTGAATCGAAGACAAAGAACTTCCATAACAAGCGATACCAGCGGTACCATCTTGCAAATAGCGGATACTTCCAAGCTCACTTCCATTGGTTACTACACCAGAAACGGTAACTGTTTGACCGATTCCTAAGTTTCGAACTTGAGAAATGGTTTGTGCTTTGAAACTGAGGACAGTAAATAAAGCGAAAAAACTAAGTATTCCTTTTGTCATAATTAAAATTGAATTGCGAGTGAAACATTAAAGCGAAATCCACCTCCAAACATAACGCTGGCAGATTGAGCATCGAAATTTTGATAAGGGTCATTTCGATTATTCGTTGCGTCAGAAATAAACATGGTGTTTAAAGCGTTTGTGATGGTGGCGGTTGATAGCAAAGTAAAGGTTTTAAATGGAATTTTATATCCTGCAAAAACATTCACTAGGGTATATGACGGCATTTTCCAGGAATCCCTTCCTCCATCATCACCTTTGAGTGTAAATGGATCAAAATTGGCATAATAGCGATCAAAATACTGTAATTGTACTTTGAAGTATACATTTTTAAACGGTTCATAGCGCAAAGATGCAGCCATTGCTGTTTGAGCTGCGTCCCCAACATGCACGCCTTTCGCATCAAATGTGAATTCCAATGAATCGTATTGAGGGATAATCACTGTTTTAGAAGAATTCCAAATCCATTGTCCAATAGATACCATTACATCACCAGAAAGCTTTTTGTTGAATTTAAATGCAGCATCAAATTCACCACCTAGGTGAATGGCATCGAGTCCATTAATGTTTACACGAATAGACTCGGTCGGATCATTTGGATCAGGGACAGGAACACCATATGGAAAAGGTTTATTTTTCCAATTTGTCGCATACGCATTGATATTGAATCCAAATTTCTCTTTTGCATAATTGTAACCACCTTCTGCAGAAAGAATTTTTTCGTTTACGATTTCACCAAAGAAACTATTTGTATTATTGTCAATGACATTTGAGAATTGTGGTGTACGGTTTAAGTAGCCTAAATTGACGTATGCGGTTGCATATTTTTGAACTTGGTAGCTTAATCCGGATTTAAAGGTAAAACCTGGGAGGAATTTCCAGTCTGTCGCGTAATACTTAAGGTCTTCGTTACTCGCATCATACGTTACCCCGTTGTAGGATATGGTATCTAATGCACCAATTCTCAATACCGTATCTCCCAAATCAAGCACGCGTTTTTGAAAACGGTCAACTCCTTTGTAGCCGTTCAATATCCCTGATACATTGACAAAGTAAGATAGTTTTTTTCCTGTATATTCCATTTGACCGAAAGCACCTGACCACTGCACAATTCCATCGCGATCTGCATTAAAGGCATTTTTAGCAATTTTATCACCAACGCGCTGCATCGGATCTGCATCGTTTTTATCTGCGGTACTCACAAAATAGTCCCCACCCAATAAATTAGTGATCACTTGATAGTGTGCTCCTTGGTAATAGCGTAAATCAATTCCTCCAGAAAACTCTAATTTTTTAGAATAGGTGTAATTAAATTGACTTAAGTATCCAGCCCAGAAATGGTTATTGATACTAGCCATCAATATTTGACTTGATTTAATCTCTGTCGGATGGTATATTGGATCGGTATTCGGTGTTCCAAACAAGGAATTCACTTGATTTTCTTTAATCACCAAATCCCAATTA
>CAIRMS010000312.1 GCA_903879765.1 uncultured Flavobacteriales bacterium | reverse complement strand
TACATTCGTATTCCAAATTTTGAAAATGAAAAAGTTAGTATTAATCGGATGTTTTTCTGCGTTCAGCTTCCTTAGTGTTGGACAAAAGAAAATTGAATACATCTCTTATGATTTGCCGAATGGTTTACATGTAATCATTCACGAAGAGCACGCCACACCTATCATTGCGGTTTCCGTTTTGTATCATGTGGGGTCAAAAAATGAAAATGCAGACCGTACTGGATTTGCCCATTTCTTTGAGCACCTTCTATTCGAAGGATCTGAAAACATTGGACGAGGCGAATACAGTGAGTTAGTAGAAAAAAACGGAGGAACGTTGAACGCAAATACGTCACAAGACCGAACGTATTACTATGAAATTCTTCCATCCAATCAATTAGAACTTGGTTTGTGGTTGGAGAGTGAGCGTATGCTTCATGCAAAAGTGGACATTAAGGGAATTGAAACGCAACGCAGTGTTGTTAAAGAAGAGAAAAGACAGCGTGTAGACAACCAACCGTATGGTTCTTTTTTCACGGAAATGTTCAAAAATGTATTTAAAACGCATCCATACAATTGGGCGCCGATTGGCAGCATGGATCACTTGGATGCTGCACAAGAAGAGGATTACGTGAATTTTTACAAAAATTACTACGTTCCTTCCAACGCAACATTATCTATTGCTGGTGACTTGGACGTCGCACAAACCAAGGCATGGATTGACAAGTATTTTGCATCCATACCTCAAGGGCAAGCCATTAATCTTTACCGCGACTTCATCAATCAATCAGATATCGATTTTGAAAAACGTTATGGCATTACAAAAATTAAATTCGATTCAAAAAACTTCATGGGTTCAGCAAATCCAGATGCAAAAAAAATAATCGCAAGTTACTTGGCTAAACCGATTGTTATTAATCGAACATCCAAAGACAAAACCGTTTTAACAGGAGTAACGAAAGAAGTCATTTATGACAATATTCAACTTCCTGCGATTTTTATGGGCTATAAATTCCCGGAACAAACCAATGCAGATTCATATGCACTTGAAATGATGAATGAGGTTCTTTCAGGTGGAAGTTCTTCTCGCATCAACAAAATAATCGTAGAGAAAAAAGAAATGGCTCAATATGCGTTTTCATTTAACTACGGATTAGAAGATGCCGGAATTGGTATTATGGCAGCCATCGCAGCCAAAGATGTTAACTTAGATGATATTCAAAAAGAATTCGATGAGCAAATTCGCTTAATGCAAACAGAATTAATCTCTGAAGATGAATTCCTTAAAGCACGAAATAAATTTGAAAACGATTTGGTTTCTGCCAATTCTTCGATTGCCGGCATCGCGGAAAACCTTGCTGACAATTTCGTGTATTACGGTGATGCAAATCGCGTAAATACCCAATTAGAAAATTACATGAAAGTTACCAAAGAGGACATCCAACGCGTTGCTTTGAAATACTTGACGCAAGATGCACGTGTCATCTTACATTACTTACCAAAAGAAAAATAATCGACTGAAACATGAAAAAGATATTCACACTTTGCTTTCTAGCGTTAGGTACTTGGACAACAGCTCAAGTAGATCGCTCGGTTATGCCTGCTCCAACGCAAGCAAAAAAAATCAACATCAAGGACTCTGAAGTTTTCACAACATCAAATGGTATAACGGTTATCCTATCAGAAAACCACAAATTACCAAGAGTTTCTTTTGACTTAAACATGGGTTCTGATCCACGTTTAGAAGGTTCTAAAGCTGGACTTGCTGATATGGCTGGATCACTCATTATGTCTGGAACAACTAACAGAACAAAAGATCAATTGGATCAAGAAATCGATTTTATTGGTGCTTCTCTAGGTGCAGATAAATCATCCATATCGAGGTCTTGTTTACCAAAACACATGGACAAAGGACTTCGCTTAATGTCTGATGTCTTGTTAAATGCGAATTTCCCGCAATCTGAATTTGATCGCATCAAAAAACAAAACGTTTCAAGTTTGATGTCTGCAAAATCAGACGCAGGAACAATGGCACAAAATGCTACGGTAAAAATCAACTTTCCAAATCATCCGTTTAGCGATGTGATGTCAGAAGAAACCTTAAACAACATCTCAAGAGAGGATGTGGTTTCGTTCTATACTTCTAACTTCACTCCTAACGGAAGTTATTTAGTGGTGGTTGGTGACATTACACTAGAACAAACGAAAGAAATGGTATCCAAATTCTTCGGTACTTGGAACGGTGGAGATGTATACCGCCAACAACCAAATGCGGGAAGTTATACCAAAGGTAACCGTGTTGTGTTTGTAAAAAAACCAGGGGCTGTTCAATCCGTTGTTTATGTTACATTTCCAATCGAAATGAAAACGGGTGATAAAAATCAATTGCCATTAACCGTACTTAACGGAATTCTTGGTGGTGGTGGATTTGGAACACGTTTGATGCAAAATCTTCGCGAGGACAAAGCCTACACGTATGGTTGTTACTCAAGCCTAAACATTACCGAAGATGGTTCTTGGATGTCGGCAGGTGGAAATTTCCAAAATGCGGTAACAGATTCAGCGATTGAGCAAATTTTGTTGGAATTCCAAAAAATCACCAATGAATACGTAAAAGTTGAGGAATTGAATCTAACAAAAACGAATATGGCCGGTGGATTTGCACGTTCATTAGAGCGTCCACAAACCATTGCTCGTTTTGCCTTAAACATTATCAAAAACGATCTTTCAAAAGATTACTACCAAACGTATTTACAACGCCTCGAAAGTGTGACGAAAGAAGATATCCTTCAAATGGCACAGCAATATTTTACTTCTAAAAATTGCAACATCATCGTTGTTGGTAACGAAGAGGTATTTGAAAAATTAAAGCGCTTTGACGCAGACGGAAAAATTGAAGTGTTAGATCCATTTGGAAATGAAATGAAGGATACCAAACCTGCAGACATTAGTTCCGCTCAACTGATCGACAATTATGTGTTTGCGTTAACTGGAACTAATTCTAAAAAAGCTGCCGCAAAGAAGTTAAAAGCAATCAAAAACTTCGAGCGCGTATATGAATTGAAAGGTGATCAGATTCCATTCGCATTGAAATCTACAGAGATTTTTGTTGCACCGTTTACGGAAGGACAAAAACTAGAAGGACAAGGAATGGTTTTCCAAAAATCTTTCTATGATGGGAAAACAGGATTTACATTCAATATGCAAACGGGAAAAACTGAATTGACAGAAGAAGAATTAACTTCTAAATCGAAATCAAACGGAATTATTCCTGAAATGAACTTTGTGAAAAATGGTTTGACGCACGAATTAGTGGGCATTGAAAACATAAATGGTGTGGATTACTACGTATTGAAAACAGTTGATGGGAAAAATGAATCTTATGATTATTTCAACAAAACTACGTTCATGAAGGAAAAGACCATCAACGTGATGACACGCGATGGAGAAACCATGGAATCAACGATTACATACGGCGATTTCAAAGAAGTAAACGGAATGAAATTTGCGCATAGCATTACTCAATCTGTTGGTCCTATGGTACTTTCAGGTACGGTTACTTCGCTTACCGTTAACGGGAAAATAGATTTGAAAGTTTTCGAATAAGTCGAGAATAAAAAACTGAATTTAAACGCCATTCTTTAAAGGATGGCGTTTTTTTTTACCTTTATAAAATGAAAAATATTCTTCTCAATGTGTTGCTTTTCATTTGTTTGGGTTCGACAATCCGTGCGCAAAACCAAGTTATTTCCGAAGGAAACTTCTTTGAAGGCGAACCATACCTTGCAATGAATCCATCAAATTCTCAACACTTGGTTGCAGCTTGGATGGGAATTCAGTTTAATAATAAAGTGGTCATTAAATCGTCTGTATCAACTAATGGAGGGATTTCGTGGTCTACGCCCATTTGGCAAGCACACATTTCCCCTACTTTTTCCAGTGCGGATGTTTCACTCGCCTTTGATCATTTGGGAAATCTTTTTATGTGTTACATTGATTACGACAACACCAACTTCAGTGAAGGGAAAGTGCTCGTTAGAAAGTCAAGCGACGGAGGACTAAACTGGGGAAATCCAAGCATCGTTTTGGATATTGCTTCCTGTCCAAATCAAGTTTGTATTGATCGCCCATGGATGGTCATCGATGAAACAACTGGACCAAATGCTGGAACCATTTACGTCACGAACATGAATGCCAACCAAACTACGATGATTACTCCGCCCTATCATCCATACATTTCCATTAGTAGCGATGGTGGACAAACGTTTAACTCAGAACAATTAGATGCTCCCGGATTTCTATCAGGATCAGTCATTCCGCAACCTATGGCTTCACCGGTTGTTACGGCCGATGGTCGATTTACTGCACTTTATCCAAGTTATGTAGTGAGTCAAAGTTTACTGCCACGATTGATTCGAGCGCAGTCAAATAACCAAGGTCAAACGTTCACGTATGATGTTGCCTATCAAGGACAGGGATTCGGGACAAGTAATACCTTAGTGAAAGCTGGACCTTTATTGAAAGCACATCCAAACAATTCCAATCAGTTGGCTTACTTCTTTTTAAGTGATGACTTTGGAGAAACAGATGTGGTGTTTATTGAAACCACAAACAACGGTGCATCTTGGAGCAGTCCCGCACGCATCAATCAAGATCCTATTGGAAATGGAAAAATTCAAGATTTAATTTGGGCAGATTATGCATCCAATGGGGATTTAGCCGTTTGCTGGCGCGATAGAAGAAATGCTACTGGTACAGGCTATTCCGTTTCTAGTGAATTATTTTGCACCGTTCGTAATGCTACTACTTCGAATTGGCTACCAGACTTTTCTGTAAGTGACCAATTGGTGAATCACCAGGCCATTTTAGAAGATTCTGGAAACGATTTCATGAACGTTATCCTTAAAAACGACACCTTAAATGTCATCTGGGGAGACGTTCGTTCAGGAAGCTTGAAAATCTATTTTTGCAAAAGGGGAATCTATGACACGACCAATTTCATTCAATCATTACCAGAACCAAGTCAATTCGTTTTTCCAAATCCAATCATGAACGCATTTTTCGTGCCTACTGAATTCATTGGTTCAGAATATTATGTGCTTTCATCAGATGGAAAGTCCATTCGCAATGGAAAAATAGAAACTTCCAAACAAGAATTTGAAACAATTCCTACTGGAAGTTATCGACTCTTGATCATTTCGCCGAATAAACGGTATCAATATCAGCTCATCAAACAGTAAAAATTAGAATATAAACGGTATATTTGTTCCATGAGTGATTTTGTCGTTTCCGCCCGCAAATATCGTCCACAAACCTTTGATACGGTTGTAGGACAGCATACGATTACGAACACGCTTAAGAATGCCATCAAAAGTGAACATTTAGCACAAGCATTTTTATTTTGTGGATCGCGTGGGGTTGGAAAAACGACCACTGCTCGAATTTTAGCCAAAACAATCAATTGTTTTAATCCAACCGAACAAATAGAAGCATGTGACCAATGTGATTCTTGTTTGTCCTTTCACACTGGAAACTCGCTCAATATCTACGAACTAGATGCTGCTTCAAATAACTCCGTTGATGACATACGTAGTTTAATTGACCAGGTGCGCATTGCACCGCAATTAGGTACACACAAAATATACATCATTGATGAGGTTCACATGTTGTCGAATAGTGCCTTTAATGCATTTTTGAAGACACTTGAAGAACCACCAAAACATGCTATTTTCATCTTGGCAACTACGGAGAAACATAAAATCATTCCAACGATTCTTTCACGCTGTCAAATATTCGATTTTAGTCGAATTCGCGTCAAAGACATTGCCGATCATTTAGCTCAAATTGCCACAAAAGAAGGTGTTTCAGCTGATCCTGAAGCCTTGCATCAAATCGCGATGAAAGCAGATGGCGCATTGAGAGATGCCCTTTCTATTTTTGATCAAATTGTCACATTTGCTGGAACAACACTTACCTACAAAAATGTCCTAGACAACTTAAATATTCTTGATTACGAATATTACTTCAAAGTTGTTGATGCAGCAGAAAAGGAAGATATTTCTACTGCACTATTGATTTTGAATGACATTTACGAAAAAGGATTCGATGGACATCATTTCGTCGTTGGTTTAGCAGAACATTTACGCAATTTATTGGTCTGTAAGGATGCCCGAACAGCTAACTTATTGGATGTTCCTGAAACAGTTCGTCAACGATTTATTGAACAATCGAAAGAAATCGAAGCGCAGCGCATCATGAAGGCCTTGAATATTTTAAGTAAGACAGATGTCGACTATAAATCTTCGAAAAATCAACGCCTACTGATCGAAGTAGCGCTCATGCAACTCTGTTCCTTAAAACAAGAGTCTGAAAAAAAAAAGGACTGACGGATAGAATTGATATTCTTCCATCTCCAAAACAAACACTTCGAAAATCAACAGCAACTGCACCTGTAAACAAACCAGCAAGTTCAGTGAGTACTGCACCAGAAAAGGTAGAAGAAACCAAAATATTAACGAGTCCGCAAGGAGTTATTCCAACAAGACATCTATCCATAAAAGAATCTGTTGAAAAGATCAAAGAATCCCAACAACAAGGGAATTTAGAAGATTTACCACGCGAAGGATTTAGTATTGAACACGTCAAAATGTTTTGGAAACAATACGCATACGTTGTAAAGGAAAATGGACTTGAAACGTTCTATAATGCTTTAATTAAAAGAGATCCCGTTTTAATTAGCGAGGAAGTCTTGGGAATCGTTGTGGACAACCAAGTACAAATGGACTACATTCAAGCCGAACTCATGGGCTTCATTGAGTTCATGCGTAAGAGTTTACAAAATTACCATGTAGAGATTCAACTTTCCATGAGCAACGAACCGGAAAAAGAAACGAAATTTTTAACGGGGAAAGATAAATTTTCTGCACTTGCTCGAAAAAATCCGAATTTGCACACCTTAAAAAATCTGTTCAACCTGGACATTGAATATTAGTCATGAATTCGCTTTTTCAATCGATTCAACTCACAGAGGAACTACAGGTAAAAATTGAAACTTTTTGCCGCGATTGGGAGAATGGGAAGTCAATGAGCATTCAAACGTCAGGATCGACCGGCAAACCCAAAGAAATTACGTTTACAAAAGATCAGGTTGTAGTTTCAGCTCTAAAAACCATTGCGTTTTTTAAGTTAAATGAACATTCAAAGGCCTTGCTTTGCCTTTCACCAGATACAATTGGTGGAAAAATGATGCTCGTCAGAGCACTTGTGGGTAATTATCAACTATTCATTACCAATCCAACTTTGGATCCATTTGAACAGATTGATGAACAGATTGATTTTGTCGCTTTAGTGCCAGCGCAACTATCCTACATTCTAAAGAACTCCAGTTCACTTTGCAAGTTGAAAAAAGTACAATACATACTTATTGGTGGGGCTGATATTCCCGAAGAATTAAGTGAACAGCTTCGTTTAAATGAAATTACCGCTTATCAGAGCTACGGAATGACAGAAACCATTTCACATGTAGCACTTCGTGAAATTGGAAAATCCATTGAATACCGCGCATTACCAGGCATTCATTTTTCGAGTGAGGACAATTGTCTAGCGATTCATTATCCTGAAATTCAAGCAAATGCCATTTTGACAAGAGATGAAGTAGAAATAGTGGATGAACTTAATTTTCGTTGGAAGGGTCGAGCTGATTTCGTTATCAATAGTGGCGGAAAAAAAATTCATCCTGAAGAACTGGAAAAAAGACTTTCGTCCTTCGTTTCCGGTCGATTTATCCTCAGTTCGATTCCCCATCCAATTTGGGGAGAAGCACTCGTATTACTTTCCGAGCATTCCATCACCCTTCAGAAAACAGATCTTGTTCAGCAATTTTCGCCATTTGAAATACCGAAATTTGCACAAACGGTTCCCATGATCTATACTGCAAACGGTAAAATTCAGCGAAAACTCACCTTAGAACAAACACAAGCTCATGCGTGGATCAGCTTATAAACTTTTTGGCTTAAATCCTGGGGCGAGTGAGGAAGAAATCCGCAAGCGCTATCGGGAGTTGGTAAAGAAGTACCATCCGGATGTGAACAAAAATCCGAATGCCGGAAAAAAATTCATTGAAATTCAAGAAGCCTACGAGTTATTAATGCAAGCTCCTGAACATCAACAGGAAGTTGAAACTCCTTCAGAAACTTCTTTCCAAACCGAATACGCAGAATACCAATCCTATGCACGAGAAAAATACCAAGCTCGAAAGCAAAAGGAAGCAGAGGAACTCGAAAAACTTTATGTAAGACTGCAAAGCGGACCAATATTTCTTTTTCATCGCATCATCGCGATCACTAGTATTGTCGTAATGATTGCACTAATTTTAGACCTCATTTTGCCGAATATTCGCGTTTCTGGCGTGATGAGCTCTTACTCAACCGATGTTTATCAAAGCATGAACGGAAATTTGGTCAGTTTAGCCAAAACAAAAGATGGAGAAAGTTTTTTTCTCCATGCTTTTTCCAATACATTTTTCGATGTCAATCCCTTTATTCAAATTGAAAAAACAGCCATTTTACATCAGTCTGTATCCATCCTTTCCTACGGCAACAATGTTTTGCAAGTAATACCGATTCATTTCAGTTTTTACTGGGCTCAATTTGTTTTGTTTCCGTTTTTACTCATCCCAAACATCTTTCTACTTTATCGAAAAAAAGATGCCTTTTTCATCATGGGATCTTATTTTACGCGTTACGTGAGTGGAATCTTACTCCTCTATTTTTTAGTGAGTCAAGACCGCTGGTATCATTTACTCACCCTTGGATTTTATTAAGATGACCAAAAAAGAAAAAGCACACTATGTTCTGACTGAACTAGATAAAGTCTATCCAGAAACACCCATTCCATTAGATCACGACGACGCTTACACCTTGTTAATTGCCGTGTTACTTTCCGCACAATGTACAGACGAACGCGTGAACAAAATTACACCGATACTTTTTGCGAAAGCAACGAATCCTACGGATATGATCAAACTCAGCATTGAGGAGATTCAAGCAATTATTCGTCCATGTGGACTTTCTCCAAAAAAAGCATTTGCCATCTGGACTTTATCCCACATGATTTTAGATGAACACGACGGTCAAGTTCCGAATTCATTTGAAGCGCTTGAAGCCTTGCCAGGAGTTGGACACAAAACGGCATCGGTTGTGATGTCGCAAGCTTTTGGACATCCGGCTTTTCCAGTTGATACACATATCCATCGTCTGCTTACTCGGTGGGGACTTACCAGCGGAAAAAACGTGGTGGAAACTGAAAAAGACGCCAAAAAACTATTCCCAAGAGAATCATGGAACAAACTTCATTTGCAAATCATCTTTTACGGGAGGTCACATTCCCCGGCGCGCAGTCCAAAAAAAGAAATTGATTACATCACCGTACACATTGGAACAAAGAAAGCATTATTAGAACTAAAGTGATATGAACAATTGTTCATAAGTACCTTTGACATCTTTTTCATAAGAAATTGAAGTGGAGAATCGGAGGATGATTTTCGAATCCGTATATTTGTTTCATGGACAATCCTGATAACATTCGAAAACCAATCACACGCTTAAAAACACAAGGTCAATTGATCAACGATCTTGGGAGAATACCTCCCCAAGCAGTTGATATTGAACAAGTTGTTCTTGGCGCAATGATGTTAGAGAAAAACGCAGTGAACGACACGATTGATATCTTGAATCAAAATAGTTTTTACGATCCCAAGCATCAATTTATTTACAAGGCCATTCATGAATTATTTGCATCGACAAATCCAATTGACTTGGTTACGGTTACTTCAAGACTTCAAAAAAATGGAGAACTGGAGGCAGCTGGAGGTGCAGCGTACATTGCTGGATTAACAAATCGCGTTGCTTCTTCGGCTCATATTCAACATCATGCGCGCATCATTTCAGAAAAATTCATCAAACGCGAGTTAATTCGTGTGAGCAGTGAAATCATTCGAGATGCCTATGACGAGACACGTGACGTATTCGATTTATTAAATGCGGCAGAATCCGATTTATTTCAGATCGCCGAAAACAACATGAGTAAGCAAGTGAGCTCCATGCAATCCGTTGTCCGTGAAGCCATTCAAGAAATTGAAAAAGCTGCTCAAAATACAGATGGTGTATCCGGTGTTCCAACTGGATTCCATGCATTGGATAAAATTACATCCGGTTGGCAGCGTTCTGACATGATTGTACTAGCGGCACGTCCAGGTATGGGAAAAACGGCATTTGTCCTTTCCATGGCTAGAAATTCAGCTGTTGACTATAACATGGGGGTGGCTGTATTCTCATTAGAGATGTCTTCTGTTCAGTTAGTGAAACGTTTGATCGCGAGTGAATCAAGACTTTCTGCTGAAAAACTGCGAAAAGGTGATTTGAAAGAACACGAATTCCAACAATTGCACTCACGCATCACAAAATTAGCCACAGCTCCTATTTTTATTGACGATACACCAGGAATTAGTATTTTCGATTTTAGAGCGAAATGTAGACGCTTGAAAGCTCAACATAATATTGACATGATCATTATCGATTACCTTCAGTTAATGTCCGCCAAGGATGGAAAAGGTGGAGGAAACCGAGAGCAAGAGATTTCAACTATTTCCCGATCGATTAAAGAAATCGCAAAAGAATTAAACGTTCCTATTATTGCCTTGTCTCAGTTAAGTCGTTCGGTGGAAACACGTGGAGGAGATAAAAAACCAATGCTTTCTGACTTACGTGAATCTGGAGCGATTGAGCAGGATGCGGATATCGTATCTTTCATTTATCGTCCAGAATACTACAACATTACCCAAGATGACGATGGGAATTCGTTACATGGAATTGGAGAAATCATCATTGCGAAGCATAGAAATGGTGCCTTGGATTCCGTTCAATTGCGTTTTGTTCCGGAATATGCACGATTTGAGAACCTACATGAAGTTCCGGAGCTAGATATCGCCGGTGGGAATGCAAATGCTGGTATGAATTCATTCAATCAAGACTTTAACACCTATACCATCAAAAGTAAAATGGATGAAGGTGAAGACTCCGACATATTTGATAACAGTGGCTCAGACGATAATCCTTTTTAACAAATGCGCATAATCCTTTTTAGTTTCTTGTTTTTGATTTCTTTTTCAGGACGAAGTACACAGTTGCTCATTCCCATGGATGAAGCTCAAACAGACCACTTGAAATCATACGGAATTGCATTTTGGTGCCTTGAGAATGGCATCACGGTTGAATGGTTATTAAATTACCGAGGAGGATCGTTTCTTGTTCCGCATTTGAAAACACTAGAAGAGGAATTAATCTTACGCAATGTTCGTTACCAAGTTTTAGCGGAAGGACAAGTAAATCAAATTCGCACAGAAATCTCAAATCCAGAGGTAAACATGGAGATTGTTCAATTGGAGAAAGCGCCGAAAATTGCCGTCTATACACCTCCAAATAAGCAACCCTGGGATGATGCCGTGACCCTTGTCTTGGAGTACGCTGAAATTCCGTACGATAAAATTTATGATTCTGCAATCGTTATGGGGCTATTACCAAAATACGATTGGCTACACCTTCACCACGAAGATTTCACCGGCC
>CAIRMS010000311.1 GCA_903879765.1 uncultured Flavobacteriales bacterium | reverse complement strand
CTTACAATTGCAAAGGAAAAGTGAAGCCAGAATTGGTGGATTCGGTCTCCATCGAAGTGAACAAAATCTTACATGAAGAAAAGTTACTTTTTTAATTTCCTGATCGTATTCTTGATTACTTCTTGTACGGGTAGTATTCGAACAGACAATGTCGATTTCACACAAGGATTCACTGATGGAAACAGCAAAGTGTGGATGGTAAATAAAACCATTTCTCCCGATGGTGCCGTTTCAATGAGGCAAACCTTAGAGCAGGAAGTGATTATTTTTTACCAATCCGGAAAGTGCCTTTTGACGGATCTACAGAAATTAGCCACAGGTGAAGGAAAGCACGGTAAAGTAACATTCAATCATAAAAGTCATTATGTAACGTTGTCCTTACCTCGAGAAACCCGTGAATTTGAGTTTGAGTTCAAGAATGAAAACGAGCTGATTCTTTATCCACTCGAAGGATCAGATTACACCAATGCCATGGAATTGATTCCGTTTCCGGAGTTAACGGAGCGTTAAACAATTCGGATTAAATCTTTCTCAATCCATGGTTTGAGTGAAGGATGAACGGATCTTAGGGTAATGAGATCCACTTTAACACCTAACAATTCCGTTAATTCCTGTTCAATGCCAATTAATTCCAGTAAGTCTACCTTTTGTTCAAAATCAATCAATAAATCAAGATCACTATTTTCGTTTTCCTCCCCACGCGCATAGGAACCAAAAACACCAATCAGTGTAGGTTTAATAATGTCAAGGACATTCTTGATAATTATTGCTTGATTACTGGAAATCATATTTTAAAGTTATGGAGTAATTTTCGACTTAAGTTATTATTTCTTTTGTATTTCAAATTATAGTTATAATTTTAACTGTGTATAATTACAGCTTACAATACGTTAGTTTTTTATTGCATAGATTTGAGTTCTCGGAAGTGTTTATTTTCCTCGCCGCTTGATAATGGCCATGACTAATTGGTCTGTCATAAAGTCGTGAAATAGTATTGGCCCACACCTCCTTTTGTTTAAAATTCTCTTCTGGGTCGGGAGGGGTATGTTTTTCAATTATGAGATTTATTTTACTTATTACATCAGTTGTTTTTTCGTTCTCGTTAACTGTTTTTTCACAAGTTGTTAATTGCCCCAGATGTAATGGAACAGGAAAAGAAACAAAACAGAGTCCTTATGAATGTCAAAATTGTAAAAGTTGGAATTCGGAATATAGAAGAAAAGTCGCATGTAATGTTTGTCGTGATTCAAGGGTAAATCCTAATAGAAAAACTTGGACCGAAACGTGTAGTCGTTGTAATGGATCAGGAAGGGATTATGCGCAAGAAGCGCGAAACAAAGAATTTGGAGGAAAAGACTGGAGAACAATAAGTGGTGCTTATTCTGGTCGTGTTGCAAATATGGAGTTCAAGTCTTTAAGTTTAGAATGGAGAGAGGCCTACAAAGGAGGAATATTGGGTAATGGAATTCAAACAGAATTTGGATATAATGAATGGGCAACAATCTGTGGGTGTTTTGGATCTGAATGGTCACTTCCGAATAAAACTGAACTTGAATCGATTACAAGCTATTTAAAACTAAATGGATTGTTGAATACAAATGGATATGGTACATACGCAACAAGTACAGAGACAACAAAGGGTGATTTTAATTCACCGGTGGTTTGGACTCAGTATATTGGAACTGATTATATAGGAACGCCAACTAGGGAAAATATTTACAAATCTGGGGCTGGTACGCCGAAAGCTAAGATTATTTGTATTAAATCTCAAAATGGCAATACGACTTACCAAAGTCAAGCACCGTCTTCAAATAGTCAAGGTACAACTAGCAGCCTTCGAGACTCACGCTCAAAAGATCAAGCAAATGTTTTTTGGAGCGGGAATTACCCCTTATACTCTTTAGTTGATGATCTAGAAATCAAACCAGATGTGAATGGTGTATACAAAATGTGGTATGCAACCAATGAAGATAAAACACCAAGAGAAT
>CAIRMS010000310.1 GCA_903879765.1 uncultured Flavobacteriales bacterium | reverse complement strand
TTTCTTCGTTTTTTTTCGGCTAAAACAAACTCGGAACTTGTCACCAAATAAATCGAAAAACAAAACATAATAATGGTCCATGCAATTCCAAAAACGAATCCAGGCGGCGTCCAAGGTGCTTGATTTAAACCCTGATACCAGTTATTCTCAATTGGACTAGCACCCATTAAAATTCCGCCAATTGCTAAAGCACCGAAGTTCAACACTAAAAAAAGAACGAATACTGCTGTTTTTCTCATGAGAGCATGATTCCTTTTTGTCCAAGTAATTCAATCATTTTAAAGTCTTCTTGTTTAATACTTCCAGGTAAAAAGAGGAAACGTTTGTCATACATCACATCGTCAATCCAGAAACTCACCCAAAATTCATTTGTTAAATGGAATAACTCTGGCATAATAGGTTCGATTCGCGCCGCTTCATTTGGCAGCATTAATTCAATACCTCTTCTGAGTGTGGATGTTTTTACTTGTTCCCCCGTGTTTGGATTTTCACCATAGCCAGTAGAGGCGACAATAATTCCTTCAATGATATCTTCACGAAGGTTGAGTAGGTAAACGATGTATTCCTTCTCATTATTTTCCAAAGGGATTTCTACCAAGGCAATGGACACATTTTCCACCTTTGGGCCTTTTAATTCTTCTCTCATATTACGGTGTGTTTTGGGTCACGAATCCAAATATTGAAGCCATGTTACTGACTAATTTTTGTTTGACTTCGTCCATTGGTATTTTTCTTCCAAGTTCTTTCTCTAATGACGTGACAGCTTTGTCGTCAATGCCACAAGGCACAATGTGTTGGAAATAACTCAAATCAGAATTGATGTTGAATCCTATGCCATGCATCGTTATCCACCGTGAGCATTTAACACCCATTGCACATATTTTACGCGCATTTGGCGTGTTCGGTTCTATCCAAACGCCGGTTAATCCTTCATAGCGATCAGCCTGTAAACCATACTCCTTCAATGTCACTATCACAGCTTCCTCCAGAAACCTTAAATATTTATGAATATCCGTAAAAAACTGCTCCAAATCAATGATTGGATACATAACAAGTTGACCTGGGCCATGATATGTTATATCCCCGCCCCGATTGATTTTATAATAGGACGCTGAAACATCAGACAACTGTTCATCATCCAATAATAAATGTTCTTGCTTTCCACTTTTTCCAAGAGTATAAACATGCGGATGCTCACAAAAAAGTAAGTGATTTAGTGGTAAAACATCAGAATTATTAATGCGATTTGAAACTTTTAGGTCAACAGATTCCTTTAACAAGGACTCTTGTAAGTCCCATGCTTCTTTGTAATCAATTAATCCGATGTCCTGAACATGAACCAGTGGTGTTTTCATTAAATTTTAATAATTGCCATTTCTTCAAAAGATTCTGAGGAAATAATTCTGTATACTTTTTCAATCTATTATTTTGCAATTATAAAGTAAAATGAATGATTTAAACTCGTATTATAAATTTTATTTTATCTCAACGTAGTTACATGACCCACCAAAACTCTTGTGTTGCCTAAATTATCGGTGTACCTTATTTTCCAATTGTACACACCTAGTTGTACATCCTTGTTGTCTTTGTATCTACCATTCCATCCTTCGGATACGATATCTGTTTCCCATACCAACTGTCCCCATCGGTTGAATATCTCCATCTGATAACTCTTCATGATGTCTACATTCGAGAATACCGGCAAGAATACATCATTGATATTGTCCCCATTGATGGTAAACGTATTTGGTATATAAACATTCAGTATTTCCACTAAACTAAACTCATAGGATGCCGTATCCACACAGCCATTTGTATCCACGATTGTTAATGTCACTTCATAACTCCCTGCTTGCTGATCTGGGTAATAATGAATTGGATTCTCTAAAGTTGAGTTCGGACTACCATCACCAAAGGTCCAGAAATAATCCGTTATTTCTCCATCTGACGTATTGAGTAATTCCAACTGTCCAGTGTAATAGTCGATGCCCTGCGTACTTGCTGCAAAACTAGCATCAGGCCCTGAAACCACACACACCAAACTGTCAGTACTCATCGTGTCAGCACAGCCTGCGGCATTCGACACAATTAAACTAATATCGTAACAGCCAGGTTGGGTAAACGTTGTGATTCCATTTTGCGTCGTCGCGCTTGTAGCATTTCCAAAGTTCCATAAGCTATTCGTGTATGGACCACTGCTGTTGTTTGTAAAAGTTACACTCAACGGAGAACAGCCAAATGTTACACTTGGATTAAAATAAGCCACAATTGGTGCTGGTTCAGTAATGGTGAAACTCAATGCGGTCTCACAGCCTTGTCCATCTGTTACCAGAACGCTATAGTTGCCCGCGACCAATGAGTCTAAGTCAGCCAATGTGTCGCCCGTTGACCATTGTATGTCATAAGATGGTAAACCACCGCTTATCAGCAAACTAATTTCTGCATCACTGCCTCCATAACAGGATACATTCGTTACAACAGGATTGACGAGCATTGGATTTATTGGATCTTCTACTGTTAAGGTAGTAATTAAGACACAACCTAAGTTATCCGTAACAGTTACGGTGTAATCACCTGATGCGAGGCTATCAATGTCTTGAGTTGTTTCACCATTACTCCATAAATAACTATAAAAAGGTGTTCCGCCATTCATTGTTAAATCGATTGAACCTGTTGAATCGTTTAAACAGATTAAATTAACAATTGAATTCGTTGTCGTGATTTCAGATTGAGGTTGCGTAATGGTGATCGTCATTGTTTGACTACAGTTTAAACTATCGGTCACCAATACTGTGTAAGTACCTATTGGTAATCCACTGATTGTTGAGCTTGTCTGTCCATTATTCCACAAGTAATCATAACTTGGAGTTCCTCCTTGACTTTGGATGTTGATAACGCCATTCGTTCCGCCATAACAACTCACATTCGTTTGTGTTGAACTGATACTCAAGCCTTGGTTTGGTTCTGTTATCGTCGTTTGACTTGTAGAAGTACAGCCGTTCGCATCGGTTACTAATACACTGTAATTCCCTACAGGTAAATTGAAAATGTCTTCTGTTGTTGCGCCTGTTGACCAGCTATACGTATAAGGAAATGTCCCGCCAACTGCATTCAAATTGATGAAGCCTGTCGAGGTACCATTACAGCTTACATTCACTTGGCTGATGCTCAAGTTTAGAGGTTGAGCCGGCTGCGTGATGGTATAACTAGAACTTACCGTACAGTTATTATCATCAGTAATCGTTAAACTATAGGTTCCCGGTGGTAGGTTGATCAAATCTTGGTTGCTCGAACCAATGTTCCAACTGTAATCATAAGTCCCTACTCCTCCAGTAACGCTGATATCCAATGAGCCATTGTTAAATCCAAAACAACTCACATTGGTTTGAATTACCGTTGGGCTAATCAAGGCTGGTTGACTCACAACAATGGTGTCTTGCGTTACACAACCAATACCATCCGTGACCATTAACACATAACTTCCGGCTAGGATCCCAAAGATATCCTCCGTTGGGGAGACAAATCCTGCTGGACCTTGCCAAAAATAACTGTAAGGTAAAGCGCCTCCAACGGCCGTTGCGTTGATCCAACCTGTGTTGTTGCCGTTACATAATATATTGTTCACGGTACTCGAAATAACAGCTTCTGAACTTGGTTGATTTACGTAATAACTTGCTGTAATCACACAACCGTTGAAATCCGTGA
>CAIRMS010000309.1 GCA_903879765.1 uncultured Flavobacteriales bacterium | reverse complement strand
GGAATCACCAAAGGAATCGACTTTAATGACCCGTTATGAAAGGTGAAATTGATGCTTTGGGCAAAAAGCGATGAAGTGGATTGAATCAATAGAATGAAGAAGGGAAATACAAGTGCTTTCATGAAGTGTTTTGTTTCTAACACCTGTTCAGGCACTTTTGTTTATTTTCGATTTTTCAGGTATTCCGCCAATTCCTTACTAAACAAACTAGCCCCATTTTGTTGTAAATGTGACGGATCGTAAAAGTAGTTTGAGTCCGCATAGGCCTTTTGGGATTGATTGTAAACGAAAATTTGTGCAGATTTTGGCGTTACTTCCTTCACACGCTTTAGAAATGCTGGATTTAATGGGCGGTAATTAGGCGGCAACACTACATAAATTTGAATACCCAATGCTGAACAATCCTCGATAATTTGCTTGTACGCATCGACGTACCAACTCGCTTCTGTAGAAACATCATAACTTACATTACTTGTGTCTCTTGGACCAAATATCACCTCTTTGTTTTTAAACGGAATTGGCATGGATCCACATTTCCATAGAATATCAGTATCCTCTAATTCAGGTGGACCGAAATCCAAGTGGATTTTACGTAAACGAGCGATGTTGAAATACCGCGAAAATGGATGGTTTTCCATTTGCCCAATGAGTTCTTCGTTGATGTAGTCGTATTTGGTAAAGGCATATAGAGCATTATTTCGAAAACTCAACCATGGACTTTCTTTAAAAGCAAAGTCATCATCAATCGAAAGGACAATCGTTTTCGGTTTTTTATTAAACTTCAGGTATGTTTTCAATAAGAAGTGATGAAAAAGCAAATTGGAACCTGGGTAACAGAAATTAAAAGCCGAACGATGTGTCTTTTCCGTTATTTCTGAAGCAATAATTCCTCGTGCACCGCGAGAAGAACCAATGACCAATACATCAGCATTGACTTGTCCTTCCATTACTTTTTCAATTCTCCAATCGAAATTTGCTTCAATTTTTCGGTCAATAAAGAAAATCAAGAGTCGATCAACGATCAAACAAATGATTAATAGCAGCAAGACTTTCTGAAGGAATTTAACTTGACTCATCGCTAAAACTGAAAATAAATGAATGCCTGATCACGGTTCGAAAACAGGAAGATAAAAAAGATCATGAGTACGTACATGGTCCAGCGTAAAACAGTCATTCTTGGAAATCGTGCCACTCGTTCGTTTCTACGATTGACCCAATCATAAAGGATGAATGGAATGATCCAGAAGATTCCAGCGTCTATTTTTGGCCATGTTTTAAATTGTTCTGGAAATTCAATGGCATGAACAAATATACGTTTCACGTAATCAATAGCCATTTGACTATCCGTTTGCCTGAAGAAAATCCAAGCGAGCGTTACCAAAGAGAAAGTAAAGAGGACTTGACCAAATTCTTTAAAACTTGGAAGGTACCGATTTTCGGCTATCGTTTCAGCTGTATATTTTCGATTTTGACGCAACAATAACAGCGGTAAAAAGAAACAAGCATGAATAAATCCCCAAATGATAAAATTCCAACTTGCTCCATGCCAAAATCCACTCACAAGAAAAATAACAAATGTATTTCGAAGCGCTTTTGACGTCCCAGATTTTGAGCCTCCTAAGGGAATGTATAAATAATCTCTAAACCAACTGGATAAGGAAACGTGCCATCTCCTCCAAAATTCAGCAATGTTTCTAGAGAAATAAGGAAATTTAAAGTTGGACAACAACTCAAATCCAAGCAAGTTTGCTGAACCGATGGCAATATCTGAATAGCCACTGAAGTCTCCATAAATTTGAAAACTGAAGGCAATCGCTCCAAGAATCAACATAAAAGAACTTTGATTCGAAAAGTCGTTGAATATTGGATTTGCAATCAGCGCCAAACTATCCGCGATCACCACTTTTTTGAAGAGTCCCCAAAGAATCAAGCGAGCACCTTCAATCCATTGGACATCGCTATAGGTTCGTTTCTTTTGAACTTGAGGCAATAAGTGATTTGCCCGTTCAATCGGACCTGCGACAAGTAGTGGGAAAAAGCTAACAAATACGGCGTAATCGATGAAATTCTTCGTTGCTTTCTGTTGTCCACGATAGATATCGAAGACATACGACATCCCATGAAAGGTATAAAAGGAAATTCCAATTGGCAGCGCAACATTCAATAGAACGGGATGAATTTCCCAGCCAATGCGATCGAATCCATTCTGAATTTGTACCGCGAAAAAATTGTAGTACTTAAAAAGTGCTAAGATTCCCAAATTATTCACGATACTCAGTATCAAAAACAATTTTGCCTTCTTTCGATCCGTTGAGGCAACCAGAAATCCAAAGGAATAATCGATGACTGTACTTAATAACAGTAAACCTGTAAATTCCCAACTCCAAGATGCATAGAAAAAGTAACTAGCAAGTAGGAGGAATCCGTTTTGTAAACTCAGTTTTCTCTGAAATACAAACCAATACAGTAAAAATACTATTGGAAAAAAGAGTAAGTAATCGAAGGAGTTAAAAAACACTGTGATAAATTGTACTTTAAAAATACAATTATTTCACCGTTCTAAGCTTAAGTAAGCTTGAAATGAAAAATTAATTAGTCATTCTTCAATAATCCCAAATACTCAGCCGGTTTAAAGTAAGGCATGTCGGGGAGTAGGGTATGCAACACCGAAAAGTGGTATTGGAGGAGGAGATTATTCCTTAAGTAATTGTATTTATTTCTGTGTAAGAATTTTAAATAATCCGCAGGATTGCAAATCCAGCGGTACATAGTAGGGTGCGTAAATTTGCACATTTTTAAGAGGAATATTATCTTTACAAAGATCATTTAAATTCTAAACACATGTCATTCCAAGCTTACCTTGACAACATCGAAGCCAAAACCGGACTGAATCCATTAGCATTTGTACAAAAAGCCGAAGAAAAAGGATTTTTAACGAACGGAGCATTAAGTGCGGGTGTAAAAGCGACAGAAATCACCAATTGGCTGAAAGAAGAATACGAATTAGGACATGGGCATGCAATGGCGATGTACGCTTATTTCAAAGGGAAGAGGGATTGAAATCAACTCATCTTTTAAGTATTACTTGATTTAAAATCAGATAATGACACTCGTATGCTTGTCGCCAAACAATTTCACACTTACTCATTTTTACTACAAATTGTAACCTATCGTTTTTTAGTCGTTAAAACGGATTAGATTATAGTCATTCCTTCAGAAACCAATATTTAGAGAAATGAGAAAAATAAACTCCGCATTATTCTGTCTATTATCAGGTATTTGTTTTGGACAAACGTTAAATGATACGTCTAGTTCATTTAAGCAAAGTGTTGACACAAATGAATTAAGCAACATAAACTTCGATGGTTTCAATAATATGACCAAAGAACAGAAGCTATGGATTCAATCTACGTTTTTTATTGAGAGAGGG
>CAIRMS010000308.1 GCA_903879765.1 uncultured Flavobacteriales bacterium | reverse complement strand
TCACGAAGGAATTCTCAATCGCTACATACAACTTCTTCCCAAGTTGCCCAAGCGAATCATTCATGCTGATCCCAAATTGAGTAATTTTTTATTTGACGAGAGTGGAGAAACTGTTTGCGCCATTATCGATTGGGATACGATCATGGTTGGAAGTATTTTGTATGACATTGGCGACATGATTCGTTCGTTTTGTCAAATTGGTACGGAAGATGGACATCCAGAAAAAGCATTCCACCCACAGATTTTAACGGAGTTATTAAAAGGATATTTTCAGGGACCGATGAATGATCATTTAAGTGAGTTGGAAAGAGAAAACATTCTTCTCGGTGCTAAAACAGTCATTTATATTCAAGCTATGCGATTCTTAAGTGATTACCTGATTGGGGATCAATATTATTGGGTTGAGGATGAAAACCATAACCTTCGACGCGCACGAAATCAGTTACAAATGTTAGATGAGTTAGCTCAACTAGACTAACTTACCATTGGTACGCTAAATCACTCAGCCACTTTCCTTGCACACGAAGTGTTTGCTCAATGATGTCACGGACACAGGTTTTTCCACCATCAAATGGACTTTGGTAGTGAACAATGCTTTTCACATCGCTGACCGCATCTTGTGGACAAGCAGAAAGTCCAGCAACTTTTAGCACAGGAATATCCGGAATGTCATCACCCATGTATGCGATTTCTTGGTCTGTTAAGTTAAATTCTGCTTTGATTTCTTCGTAACAAATCATTTTGCTGTGCGCACTTAGGTATACACGATTCATACCGAGTCCGAGCAAGCGGTCACGTACCTCCATGGAATTCCCACCGGTAATGGCAAAGATTTTGTAGCCCATTTTCGCTGCATATTGAACTGCGTAGCCATCTTTCGAATTGAGTGTTCGAACGATTTCATCCTTCAATAAATACACTTTTCCATCTGTAAAAACCCCGTCAACATCGAAAATAAAGGTATTAATGTGATTCAGCGCATGTTTGTAACTATTCATGGGTATAGGTCTTTTGAATACTGTTAGTTAGGACATGATATAGATTTACATCCTCTTTGCTTAAAAGGGATTCATGTGTTAGAATAGTACTTTGATCATTTCTTCTAGCTGGACCTGTTTGAGAATCAAAGGCAGAAAAATCAGTAAGTTTGGCAACCGTTTCTTCGATCAATGGTTTTAACATGTCCCAGTTTAAGCTGTTTTCCTGCAATTGAACTTGTGCTTTATGAAAGAGGTGGTTGACAAAATTATTCACGAAGACTGCTGCCAAGTGGTATTTTTGCCTGTCAACTGAGCTACAATACTCGTATTGAAAACCAATTTTTTCGCAGAGCGCTTCTAATTTGTTTTGCAATTCTATGTTCTTTGATTCAAGTAGGATTGGAACTTCATCAACAGTTAAGTGGCGGTTTTCGGTGAATGTTTGAAGCGGATAAAAAACACCCCAATTACCATTGGGAACATCGGCTAAATTTACCACACCTGCCGTATAAACAACATCCGATTCTGTTTTTAACGTCGTGTTCAACGCTTTTACGGAAGTGTCGTTCGTGGCAATAATAATCAGGTCAGCTTTTAACTCGTTCGGATCAGCCATGAAGGGACAATTCAAACGTTCAGCGAGTGAATTACCACTCTCGTGATTTCTACTCGAAATTCCAGTGATTTCAATTCCTTTGAAAAGAAAGATAAGTGCAAGTTCGTTGGCAACTTTTCCAGAGCCAATAAACGCGACACGCAGCTTCACCCCCGTTGCCATTACTTACCGTGACATTGCTTATATTTCTTACCGCTTCCGCAAGGACAAGCATCATTTCTATTCACTTTAGGTTCAGCGATGATAGGTTGACGTTTTTCCGGTTGAGGCATAGAATTGGCAATCGCTTGATCGTAGCCTTGTCGACCTTCGAAAGATGGAGTAGGTGTAGATGAAAAGGATTGATTTGTTTGAGCTTGTTGGTAGTTGTTTTGACGTGCTTCCTGGTTTGTACCTTGAACCGATTGTTCTACAGGAACATCTAATTTCATTAACAACTCGACAGCTTCTTCATTTAAGCGATTCAACATCGAGCGGAATAATTCATACGACTCCAATTTGTACACAACAAGTGGATCTTTTTGCTCGTAGGAAGCATTTCTTACCGCTGAACGCAATTCATCCATCTCACGCAAATGTTCTTTCCATTCATCATCGATTTTAGATAAAATTACATTCTTCTCGAAAGCTTTTGAAATGAGTTTCCCTTCAGATTTGTACGCTTCTTCGATATTCACGATTAATTGCAACTCACGACGTCCATCCGTTAATGGGAAGACCATGTCTTTGTATTTGTCTGATAAGTTCTCGTGTACATGTTTGATTTGAGGTAAGGCTCTTTGAGCAATTTTATCACATTTACGCTCATAAGATTCCTTCATCGAAGCATAGATTTTATCGGTCAAATCTTCCTTGCTGATTTTATCATATTCTTCTGAAGTTATTGGAGATTCAATTCCAATGATGCGTAACAATTCCATTTCGAAGTCATTGAAACTTGATCCGCTGTGTAGTTTAACAGTTGTCTCGCACAATTCAAAGAACATGTTGTCAATATCGATGTCTAAGCGATCTCCGAACAAAGCATTTTTACGTTTCTTGTAAATTGCTTTACGCTGTGCGTTCATCACGTCATCGTATTCCAATAGGTTTTTACGTACACCAAAGTTATTTTCCTCTACTTTTTTCTGTGCGCGTTCAATTGACTTAGAAACCATTCCGGCAGAAATTACTTCTCCTTCTTTCAGTCCCATGCGGTCCATGAGTTTTGCGATACGTTCTGAACCGAATTTACGCATTAAGTCATCTTCTAATGAAACAAAGAAACGAGATGAACCCGGATCTCCTTGACGTCCAGCACGACCTCTTAACTGACGGTCAACACGACGTGAATCGTGACGTTCCGTACCAATAATCGCTAGTCCACCGGCTTCTTTCACGCCTTCACCTAATTTGATGTCGGTTCCACGTCCAGCCATGTTCGTAGCAATCGTTACTGCACCTGTCAAACCAGCATTGGCAATAATTTCCGCCTCTTTTTGGTGGTATTTCGCATTCAATACTTGGTGCGGAATCTTTTTCATTTGTAGCATTCTAGAAACCAATTCAGAAATCTCTACAGTCGTTGTCCCCACAAGAACTGGACGTCCAGCAGCCACTAAATCCTCCACTTCAAGAATTACTGCATTGTATTTTTCACGAGCCGATTTGTAAACGAAATCGTCTTGATCTTTACGTGATACCGCTCTATTTGTTGGAACGATAACGACATCAAGTTTATAGATGTCCCAGAATTCTTTCGCTTCCGTTTCCGCTGTTCCGGTCATACCAGCAAGTTTGTGGTACATGCGGAAGTAATTCTGCAAGGTAACTGTAGCGTAGGTTTGCGTTGCAGCTTCTACCTCTACGTTTTCTTTCGCTTCAATTGCTTGGTGAAGTCCATCTGAGTAACGGCGTCCTTCAAGGATACGTCCAGTAGACTCGTCAACGATTTTCACCTTTCCATCAAGGATCACATATTCCACCTCTTTTTCGAAGAGTGTATATGCTTTTAATAATTGGTTGATGGAGTGAATGCGTTCCGATTTAATGGAATATTCACGTACCAATCCGTCTTTTTGTTCGAGGTATGTTTCTTTCTCTAGGTTAAGCTTCTGAAGTTTGGCGATTTCATCACCGATATCAGGCATGATAAAGAAATTACGGTCATCTTTTCCAGAAACCAGGTCGATTCCTTTATTGGTAAGTTCAATGGTGTTATTCTTTTCATCGATCACAAAAAACAATTCCGCGTCGATTTTCTTCATGTTTTTACCTTGCTCCGACATGTAGAAGTTCTCCGTTTTTTGTAGGTGAACTTTAATTCCTGGTTCGGACAAGAATTTAATGAGTGTGCGGTTTTTCGGTAATCCTCGGTGTGCTCTTAACAAAGCGATTCCACCTTCTTCCAACATGCGTTTCCCTTCGTTTTTATCCTCAGGCGCTTCGTTGATGACCGTTAACAATTTTTTCGCTTCAGCTAGACATTGTTGTACATATTGTTTTTGAGCTTCCACCACACGTTCGATGCGTGGTTTCAATTCATGGAATTCATGTTCGTCACCTTTCGGAGTTGGTCCAGAAATGATCAATGGCGTACGAGCGTCGTCAATCAATACGGAATCGACCTCATCAACAATCGCAAAATGGTGTTTACGTTGTACAAGATCGTCGATGTGTCCGGCCATGTTGTCGCGCAGGTAATCGAAGCCAAATTCGTTATTTGTTCCAAATGTAATGTCCGCAAGATACGCTTGTCTTCTTTCTTTTGAGTTTGGACGGTGTTTGTCGATGCAATCCACGCTTAAACCATGGAATTGATACAATGGCCCCATCCATTCGGAGTCACGCTTTGCTAAGTAATCATTTACAGTTACAATGTGAACACCTTTTCCAGCAAGCGCATTGAGGTAAACAGGCAAGGTTGCCACCAATGTTTTTCCTTCTCCCGTTTGCATTTCAGAAATGTTTCCTTTGTGCAACACAGCCCCACCCATCAACTGAACATCGTAGTGAACCATGTTCCATTTAATGTGTCCACCAGCAGCGGTCCATTCGTTGTGCCAAATCGCTTTATCACCTTCTATTGTGATTCCGTCTTTTTTCTTTGATAAATCAATATCGAAGGCTTCAGCTGTTACGACTAATTGTCCGTTGGTTGACCAGCGATAAGCTGTTTCCTTTACCACAGCGAAAGCTTCAGGTAGGATTTTAATCAGTGTTTCTTCAATTTGAGCATCTACATCTTTTTCTAATTTATCGATGCGATCGAATAAATCTTCTTTTTCGTTTATGCTTGTTTCAAGACTTTCTGCTTTGATGCGCAAATCGGCCAATTGCTGTTCTAGGCTTTCCTTTTCTTCGCGAATTTGGTGTTGAAATTCACGCGATTTTAGACGCAATTGCTCGTCCGATAAAGTTTTTATGTTTTCATGAGCAGCATTTGCTAACTCTACGTAAGGCCAGTATAATTTCTTGTCTTTCGCGTTCTTATCTCCAAAAATGGATTTTAAGATATCTCCAATCATTGTTTTTCTCTTTAATGCAAGCACCAAAGTTAATCAATTCTACTTAATTCAAAGGACATTCACTCGGTTGAATTGCAACTATTCACCATAAAATAATACAAGGATGTTTCCGAAGGTTTAAGCAATAAAAATCAACAATGCTTTCCATATGTCTAATAAGCAATAATGCTTATCTTTGCGCCATGCATGAAATGATATTGATTTTAGATTTTGGGTCTCAATATACGCAGCTAATTGCGCGTAGAATCCGCGAGTTAAATGTTTATTGTGAAATCCATCCGTGGAATAAAATCCCGGAAATTGGCTCAAATGTGAAAGGAGTCATTCTTTCTGGAAGTCCTTTTTCCGTGAGAGATGAAGCTTCACCGCGTCCCAATCTAGATGCAATTAAAGGTAAAATGCCACTTTTAGGTGTGTGTTTTGGTGCGCAGTACTTGTCACATCATTTTGGTGGCGAAGTGTTACCGTCGAGTATTCGCGAATACGGACGTGCTCATTTATCCTATGTGGACGAAACTCATATCTTAACGAAAGGAATGACCAACGGTTCACAAGTGTGGATGTCACATGGAGATACCATTAAAAAAATCCCTAGTAACTATAAAATCATTGCCAGCACCTCCGATGTTGAGATTGCTGGTTACCATATTGAAGGAGAAGAAACCTACGGAATTCAATTTCATCCAGAAGTATATCACTCAACGGAAGGAAAAATTCTTTTGCAAAATTACATTGTGGACATTTGTCATTGTGCATGTGATTGGACACCAGACTCATTTGTGGAGGAGACGACTTCTCGTTTGCGTGAGCAATTGGGAGACGACAAAGTTATTCTTGGACTTTCAGGAGGTGTTGACTCATCCGTGGCAGCAGTTCTTTTACACAAATCAATTGGTGAAAATTTACATTGTATTTTCGTAGACAATGGACTTCTTCGCAAGAACGAATACCAATCTGTCCTTGAATCCTATAAAGGAATGGGATTGAATGTAAAAGGAGTGGATGCTTCTAGTCAGTTCTATGCCGCTTTAAGTGGATTAACAGATCCGGAATTAAAGCGTAAAGCCATTGGTAAAGTATTCATCGATGTATTCGACGAAGAATCGAAAAAAGTAGAAGGAGCAAAATGGCTCGGACAAGGAACAATTTATCCAGATGTTATTGAGTCGGTTTCTGCGACGGGCGGACCATCACAAACAATTAAATCTCACCACAATGTTGGTGGATTACCTGATTACATGAAATTGCAAGTGGTTGAACCATTGCGTTTATTGTTTAAAGATGAGGTAAGACGCATCGGACGTTCACTCGAAATCGATGAACGCATTCTTGGTCGTCATCCATTCCCAGGTCCTGGACTTGGCATTCGTATTTTAGGAGAGGTAAGCGCGGAAAAAGTACGTATCTTACAAGATGTTGACGCCATTTTTATCGATGGATTAAAGGAAGATGGATTATACGATGACGTTTGGCAAGCGGGTGCAATATTTTTACCGATTCAATCCGTTGGTGTGATGGGAGATGAGCGAACGTACGAAAATGCTGTTGCATTAAGAGCAGTTACTTCTACGGATGGAATGACTGCCGATTGGTGTCACTTACCGTATGAATTCTTAGCGAAAATATCGAATAGAATCATCAATCAAGTAAAAGGAATAAATCGTGTCACGTATGATATTAGTTCCAAACCACCTGCGACAATAGAGTGGGAATAATCTTCTTTACATGAAAAAATCCTTGTTGTTCTTTTTGTTGTTCAGTGCAGTGTTCGTTTATGGACAGCAATATGCTCAAATCACAGAACGAGAGGGTAAAAAATGTTACGTTCACACGGTAGCTGATGGAAATAATCTGTATGGACTTCAGCAAATGTATGCCTGTCCTGCGGAAGACATCTTAAACATGAATCCTGGAATTGAACGTGGATTTACGACTGGTGAGGTGGTCTTTATCCCAATTCAACGAAGAACGGTAAAACACACTGTTGTCGAAAAGGAAACATTGTATGCTGTTTCGAAAATGTACGACGTTTCCATGGATAGTATCGTGAAATATAATCCGACAGCAAAAAATGGTTTGAAGTTGGACCAACGCTTAACAATTCCAAATGCGGTTGCACAGATTCAAACAGACCGAATGGTAACCTTACCAGATGTAAGACAACAAGAAATACCAAAACCAAGTGCTGCTGCACAAGCGAAATTTAAAATTTCATTTTCTGATGCCATTGTTTCACATGTCGTTTTGCCACAGGAATCACTTTACACATTGTCGAAGCGATTTATGGTGCCAGTCCCGGAGCTTCAAGCATTGAATAACTTGAAATCAAGTCGCGTAAATCCCGGTCAAACGGTGAAAATCCCCATCAAAAAGGAAAAAGTAGAGCTTGTTCAAATTCGTCCCGTTCCACCGAAAAAAGAAGCGGAGGTTAAGGATGAATTGCAGTTTCAAGCAAGAAAATCATTTGAAATAGCACTTTTTTTACCCTTGAATTTAGACTCAACAGCAACGTTTAACCGATTTGTATCCAATGCAGCATTGGAATACTATATGGGAGCAAAATTAGCTATGGATTCATTGGATCATCTCGGGTTAAATGCCACGTTTCATGTATATGATTACGAGTCGGCCAATGAAAATTTATCAGCGATTTTGGCTAAGCCAGAATTGTTAAACATGGATGTTATTTTCTCTCCACTACAACAACGAGAGGCAGAATTAGCAAGTGCTTTTGCACGTAAAAATGAGTTAACCATCGCATTTCCAGTAGCGATGAAGGACAGTGCACTCATTGGTAATCCAAATGCTATTTGCCTTTCTCCTTCATCAACGAACCTCATGGAACAATTGGCTTTGAGTGTACACCACCATTATGTCGATCAAACTGTTGTTCTCATTAAAGGAGAATCTGAAGGTGACATGAAAATGGATCAGTTGTTTTTAACCGCGTTTAGAAATGTACCATCATCCGTGTCAAAAGCAAAAATCATTGAAGCAACATGGAAAACATTCAAACAATATGAATACATGAATGATGACATCATTTATGTGGTGTTGAGTTCAGATAAAGCGAAGGTTTTAACTTTATTAGAAAAGTATAAGTCCAATCAACATGTTCATATTTACGGATTAAAAGAATGGTTGGAATGGAAAGAAGTCAGTGGGACGCTTGAAAATACGTATGCATTTACCTATGCAAGTCCAAGTTATTTTTCATACCATGCTCCACCAGTAATGACATTTCATAAAAAGTATAGAAGAACTTATTCTTCAGATGTAACTAGGATGTCCTGCTTGGGATATGATGCGACGTTAATGGTGTGTCGTCAATTAATAAGTCAAACGAATAAGCAAACTGGAATCATCAGTAATTATCAACTTACGCAACAAGGTATTGGTAATGGCTTTCAGAATACTGCTGGATTTATTTTAGATTTTAAAGGATTTGAATCGAAGCCTGAATAAATATGACGCGTAAAGAAATAGAGGAATCTTACAGGGACTTGCAATTGCACATTTGTCAAGCCTTGGAAGCGATTGATGGTCAAGCAACATTTGTAGAAGACCCATGGATCCGAGAAGAAGGTGGGGGTGGATTTACCCGAACAATTAGTAATGGACGTGTTTTTGAAAAAGGGGGTGTGGCGTTTTCAGCCGTTCATGGACCTGTTTCTATCGTGATGAAAAAGCAATTGAATCTAGAAGGAGAGCACTTTTTTGCGACAGGCGTTTCGATTGTCTTGCATCCAAAACATCCTAGGCATCCAATTATCCACATGAATGTCCGTTATTTTGAATTGGATAACGGCTCAACATATTGGTTTGGAGGCGGAATTGATTTAACACCGCATTTTGTGGATCTTACTTTAGCAGTCGATTTTCATCAGCAATTAAAAGATACATCTGATCAATACTCAAGTGATTTTTACCCGAAATTCAAAGAATGGGCAGATCGTTATTTCTACTTACCACACCGAGAAGAATCCCGTGGAATTGGTGGGATTTTCTACGATCATTTAGATGAAAGTTGTGGATTGAGCAAAGCAGATCTTTTTCAATATTCGCTGTCACTTGGACGATTATTTCCAGTTGCGTACAAACATCAAGTAGATTCGATTGAATTAAATGACGTAACTGAAGCAGAGTTAAATTGGCAGGCCTTGCGCAGAGGAAGGTATGTAGAGTTTAATCTTTTGCATGACCGAGGAACTAAATTTGGAATTTATTCCGGTGGACGAACAGAGTCTATTTTAATGAGTATGCCACCTCGTGCGAATTGGGAGTATAACCTAGAATTTGAAGCAGGTTCCGAAGAAGCAGAAACACTTGCATTTCTGAAAAAAACACATGATTTTATAAAAAGATAATACTAAAACGAATGAATTCAACATACGTGAACGTGAATGGCATGCAGCACATTGGAGTAGCGGTCAGCGACATGAATAAAATCCTACCGCTTTACCGAAAATTGTTTGGAATGGATATTCCTTTTTTCGATTCAGTTCAGGCCGCTCCATTGATGGACGTCTATACGCACGGCGTGACTATGACCAAACGTGCGAGCATGATCATGAACCTTCAAGGAGGTTGTGCCATGGAAGTCATTGAAGCGACATCGTTTAAAGGAAAAGGAAACTTGAACACTTTTGCTTGGGGAGATTTGGGTATCAATGCTATTCAAATGAAATCGCGAAATCTTCAGAAAAGTTTTGATTCTGTGAAGAACGAAGTTCCAACAAAAGCCATCCAAGCTGGCCCAGATCAACGAAAAGGATTTTTTATCAATGATCCAGATGGAAATTTGTTTCAATTTGTAGAGAATAACGAATTTTATTCGAATACAGGCCATCATTCTGCTGGCGTATTAGGAATCAGTATTGGTGTGAAGAATGCCGATGAATCCATGAAGTTATATCGAGATATTTTGGGTTTCGACGAGGTGGTTTTTGATCAAACAGCCGTTTTTTCTGATTGGAGTGAATTGCCAAATGGAAACGAACGTTTCAGAAGAGTTTTGTTAACGAAGTCCAAGCCAACCGGTGGGGGATTCGGAAAAGTAACGGGCAAAAATTACATCGAATTGGTTCAGGCACTGGACCGCGTTCCACAAAAAATCTTCAAAGGACGCATTTGGGGAGATTATGGATTTGTCCATTTAGGTTTGGATGTGAAAGGAATGCGTGAATTGGAAAAAGATATGTCCGCAAAAGGATTTCCGTTTACGTGTGATAGTCAATCCGCATTGAGCATGGGGAATACAAAAGTTCACTGTGTCTATATTGATGATCCAGATGGAACATTGATTGAAATGATTGAAGTATTTAAAGTTCCGATTGTTGAGAAATGGGGCTTGTTTTTGAATGTGGAGAAAAGAGACCCAATGAAACCCTTACCGGACTTTATGTTGAAGTTCTTACGTTTTTCCAGAATCAAAGATTAAAAATAGACTGCGCTAAAAAGTGTACATTAGGGGATGCGAATCATTAGTGTCATTTTTATGTTGGTTGGATTTACTTGGATCTATTCGTGTTCAAGTGAGAAAGTCGCCGAACGTGTATATCAAACAAAAAATGTGGTGGTCATCGTTATCGATGGACCGAGGTATACGGAGTCATGGGGGCAATCCGGAAGACCAAATGTACGCTACATGGATTCTGTGTTGGCGCCGAGTGGTTGTACACATTCCTATTTCTATAATCAGGGTGAAACTTGGACAACAAATGGTCATACGGCTCTCACAACGGGAGAATATCAAGCGATCAATAACACAGGTGGGGAGTATCCAAAAAATCCAGGGATTTTTCAGCATTACATAAAAAAGCATCCGGAGGAGAAAGATCTTGTGTGGCTGATAACGAGCAAGGACAAGCTTGAAGTTTTATCAGATTGCAAAGATTCGAAATGGAAGGGTAAATTCATTGCGTCAACAGATTGTGGCATCAACGGACTCGGGACAGGGTATCGTCATGATTCCATCACTTTTCAACGTGTCATGTATGCTTTAGAGGTGCGTAAACCCAAGGTTTTATTCATCAATTTTCGAGAACCAGATTTTTCTGGACATAAAGGAGATTGGAATGCGTACATCCGTGGGATACAACAAACAGATTCCATGGTTCACGAAATATGGAAATACATAGAACACGACCCTGCTTACAAAGGAAAAACAACGATGTTTGTGACGAATGACCACGGCAGACATTCGAATGGTGTTTCGGATGGTTATATCTCCCATGGTTGTACATGTGAGGGATGTAAAAGAATACATTTATGGAGTTTTGGCCCAGATTTTAAACAAGGTGTTCTCCTAAATCAGCCAGCAGAATTAATTGATGTCAATACAACCATCGGAGAGTTGTTACAATTGCATACACTCAAATCAAATGGACGCGTGCTAACGGAATTGTTTAACTAATACTGAATTAGGAACCACAGCCAACACAGTCAATGTGACTGTCCATCGGGCGAACACCATTCAACTTCATTTCAAGGTTGTGAATTTGATCCTTCAAATCCATATCTGAGAATAAATCTCCCGTTAATTGAGTTTTTAATTGGTCGATTTCAGCTTGTAGTTCTAGGTTTTGTTCCATGTTTAAGTTTTAGGTTTTTAAAAATATTGTTTTTTTTCTTTCGCGCATCAAAAGCGTAAAAAAAAAGTACACCGCAATATAATTACGGAATAAAAACGTACTTTCGACCTATGTTTCAACTCACCGCACAAAGTCGACGTGTTCAAGTACTTCTGCAATTCTTGCGGGGTCAAGCAAATAAGCGCGCAACGTTTTTGGAGCTATTGACTCATTTGAATGAGCAATTGCCTTTGTTAGATCAAAAGAAAATAAGTCGCCGTACGTTGGAATCGGATTTACAGTTTATTCGTGAGGACTTGGAATTGAATTTAAAGCATGTGAATATTTCCAGAAAACATTCCTATCAATTAATGGAGGTCGATGGGGTACATGCAGAGTTAAAACAGGATGTAGAGTCGCTCATGTTGCATCAGCTAGCTAAAAACCTAGGACTCGAACATTATCCAGAAAATTCTGCGTCAGGTTCACAGTTAGAATCAGTGTTGTCCTTTTCCTTTACGGCCTTAGATGATGGCGGAAAAGCGATGAAACTCGCGAAGGACATCGTTCAACGTATTTTTGAGCAAGAAGCGATTCAGTTTTGGTATAAGCCCATTCATACTACGTATCGTTCTAAATTGCAGATAGTCGCTCCGCTTCAGGTAAAATTTTATGACGGAAGGTTTTACTTAGTCGCAGTGGATTATAAGGATAATTCGGAGGATCAATTCAAGCGCACCATTAAAATCTTTGCCTTTGACATGATTGAGGATTATGTCATTGCACCAGCTCAATTGGAGAGTGAGGAAGGAAATTCAAGCATACGCACCATCCATTTTCACCATGCAGATCTCGCTCACAAGGTTGGATTAAAAGATTATTTCAAGCATTGTCTGGGCGTTGCGCGTTTCAAGGATAGTGAACCTGAATACATTCGAATCAAGTTTACAGATTGGGCGATGTCCTATGTCCGAGAGCGTTTGTTGCATAGAAGTCAGCGTATTGTCGTCGACCATCCCAATTACATGGTTGTTGAATTATACATTTACCGCACATACGAATTGGACATGTTGCTCGCTCGATTCAGGGAATTTGGTGTCGAAGTAAAGTGATTCAGTTTGTTTTTGGAACAACGGCTTTTGGAAATTCCTTCAATAGTTTGGGTAGGGAATAAGCTTTTAGTCCAGAAATGGTGACCACATTTCCTTTTTCAAGTTGCAAATGATGGTCCTTGTCCAGCAGTTCTTCTTCATAGAAAATCGCTTCAATAG
>CAIRMS010000307.1 GCA_903879765.1 uncultured Flavobacteriales bacterium | reverse complement strand
AACCAATTACGCACGACGATTGATGCAACGGTGAATACGGATCCCTATAAATTCTATACTTACACACAGTTTCAAAATAGTTTGACTACCGCTGTTACAGGAACGGGTGGACCTGGTGGAGGAGCAAGTATTCCTGGAATTCAAGCACTCATGAGTGCACGTGTTTCTTATTTCAATTCCAATGCTAATTATGTCTTGGTTGCACCGACCATTGCAAGTTTTTCATCCTCCGTTACAAGTCCGATTTATAATCAAACGATTACCATCAATGCCACTTGTAACAATGAAACTTCGGTCTATTTGGGATATCGCACAAATCATCAAATGAAATTCAACCGTGTGGCGATGTTCGACGATGGATCGCATAATGATGGAGCTGCAGGAGACCATGTTTATGGTGTTGATGCTTTAGTGAATGGTGTTGTATTTGAATATTATGTTTATGCTGAAAATTCAACTGCAGGATTGTTTAGTCCGCAACGTGCCGAACACGAATACCATTCGTTAACTGTAGCTGTTCCTTTTCCAACTGTTGGTTCTGTCTTAATAAATGAAGTTGTAGCATCTAATGTGGCTTCTGCTGTGGACCAAAATGGAGAGAACGATGATTGGATCGAATTATACAACACAACTTCGAATCCAATCGATTTATCTGGCATGTATTTGACAGACGATGCATTGGATTTAATGAAATGGTCTTTTCCTGTTCCTACGACCATTCCAGCGAATGGGTACATCATTGTTTGGGCGGATAATGATGTTTTTCAATCAGGATTGCATGCATCATTCAAATTAAATGCTTCTGGGGAATTAGTGATTTTAAGCAACGGAGCGACCTTTTATGATCAAGTTGGATTTGGAGTTCAAACAAGTGATGTTGCCTACGCAAGGTGTCCAGATGGGGGAACTACTTTTGCTTACGTCGCACCGACATACCTAGCATCGAATAATTGTTTTGCATCCATTGCAGAGCTGAATTTTGAAGTAAAAGTTTTTCCTAATCCATTTAATGAGCAATTGACCATTCAATTGGATGAGCAATTAAAAACTCGTATAAGGATTGTCGATGTGAACGGAAAAGAAATGTTTAACGATGAATTTTCATCGGCTGAAAATAGTATTTCAACAGCTAATTGGTCCAATGGCATGTACATCGTGACGATTCAAAATGAACGTGGAATGAAAACATTGAAGTTAATCAAGTAACGATTCCAAGAATGAATGGACAAAAATAAAGCCCTGACGTTGCTGTCAGGGCTTTATTTTTGATAGAGAAATAGTGATTAGTCGTTTCGCTGTTCTGAAACTGATTTTTCTAATTTCGCGAATTGCTCAGCTGTAAGAATATTTTTTAACATTGCCTTTCTCGCTTCTTCATTTGATTTGATGATGGCTTTCTTTTCTTCTTCAGTATAGTTTGACATCAAAATCCCTTGATTTTTTTGCGCAATGCCTAAATGAACGGTGTATACTTCTTCTTGTTGAGCTGGAGTCAATTTCAACATGGTCGTTTGACTTTGAGTTAATGCTTGAGCATTTTGTTCAGGAGATTGTGCTTGTTGTGCAAGGGCTGTAAGTCCTAAGAAAAATGAAAAACATAAAATTTTAATTGCCTTCATGAAAATTGTTTTTTTGTAATTGGTTCAAATTTACGAAACGAAGTTAAGAAAAAAGAGAAAGTTCCTTATTCTTTATTCCTGAAGAGACTAAAACTGAATTTATTCCGTTAATTTCGTTTAAAATTCAATAGTGAAACTTCTTGCCTCGCAACATATAGACAAACGAAAATGGGATCAAATGGTTGCTTCAGATAAGCAATTAGATTTTTTCTCTTTGTCCTGGGTGCAAGAAATTCTACATCCAAATTGGGAAATGCTCTGCGATGACAACGGGAATTACATCCTAACGATTCCAACAGGCACAAAATTCGGTTTTAACTATAGACTTCAGCCATTTTTCATACGTGCACTTTACGTTCCTCAAGAAAATCAGCATAAACTTGCTGAAATTGTTCAATTTTTAAAAACGTCTTCGCGCTACATCCACTTGAATTTAGCATCATTGGATAAGGGTGTTTTTCAATCCTTCGGAAAATTTCAACAACTCGATTTATCACATGCAATCGATGTGATTAAAGCTAATTACGGAACAAATGCCAAACGTATATTAAAGAAAATCCCTTCCGATTTTATTTTTAATCAAGAAATAGAAGTTGATTCATTTATTTCTTTTTTCAAGCAGCAAAAAGGGGGTGTCATAAACAAGTGAAACTGTGCAATTTATTAATGGTATCTTATACTAAAAAGAGCTTT
>CAIRMS010000306.1 GCA_903879765.1 uncultured Flavobacteriales bacterium | reverse complement strand
TCTAAAGAACGCTATATTTCTCAAGTTTCACACTTAAAAGCACACATTCAGCGAGGGGACATTTACGAAGTCAACTATTGCCAAGAGTTTTATGCGGAGAATGTCGAACTAGACTTTCCATTGGATACGTATTTCAAATTGAATCGCATTACAAAAGCTCCTTTTTCCACTTTCCTTGAAACAGAAAATCATGCTGTTTTTTGTGGTAGTCCGGAACGATACCTGAAGAAATCTGGAAGTCGGATTATTTCGCAACCAATCAAAGGAACAGCCCCAAGAGGAACAAATGCAGCGGCAGATGAAGCATTGAAGCAACACTTGCAAAACGACCCAAAAGAACGTGCTGAAAACATCATGATTGTGGACCTCGTGCGCAACGACTTGTCGCGCATTGCCAAAAAAGGAAGTGTTCATGTCAGTGAATTATGTGGCATTCACACCTTTGAAACCGTGCATCAGATGATTTCCACCGTCGAATGCGAAGTGGAAAAAGAAGTAACCTTTTTAGACATTCTAAATGCGAGCTTTCCCATGGGAAGTATGACCGGTGCACCAAAAGTAGAAGCGATGAAAATCATTGATGAAACGGAGGACTTTAACCGAGGAATCTACTCTGGTTCTATTGGTTATATTAGTCCAAACGGGGATTTCGATTTCAATGTCGTGATTCGAAGTTTGATCTACAACCGCAAAAAAAAATACCTTTCTTGCGCAGTTGGTGGCGCTATCACTATTCTATCGGATCCAGAAAAAGAGTACGAGGAATGTCAAACAAAAATTCAGAAAATCTTAACTGGCATGTATGCTGAATAAGTTCCAGACATACTTCCAATCTTTCCATGATAAACATCCAGCTTCACACTACTTTTTAGCAGTGAGCGGAGGACACGATTCCATGCTTCTTTTGGACATCTGTCGAAGAAATTTAATTTCAATTACTGTACTTCACATCAATTACCAACTTCGTGGAGAAGAAAGCAATGGCGATCAAGCCTTTGTGGAAGCTTATTGTCGAATCCATTCCATTCCTCTTCATGTTCATCGCGTTAACCTGAAAGAAAAACTCATTTCAGGAGGTAACCTGCAACAATTGGCTCGAAAGGAACGCTACGACTTTTTTCAAACGCACCTGAATCACGTACCTAATTCCTCTTTATTCGTTGCGCAACATCAGGACGATCAAATAGAAACGTTTTGGCTGCAACTATTCCGTGGTGCTGGACTCTCGGGACTGCAAGGAATGTTGGAGAAAAATGGACGCATCCTTCGTCCGCTCTTACCCTTTTCCAAAAAGGAACTCACGCAACTTTCCAACGAAGTGAACTTGAGCTGGCGAGAAGACTCTAGTAACGAAAGCACGAAGTATTTACGGAACCTTTTCCGCTTGAAATTGATTCCAGCGTTGGAAGAGGAAATTCCCACTTTACGAGACTCGATTCAACGCATTCAAGGTGTTTTTCAATCCAACCTGAAGGAAAATCAAGCAGAAATTGAAGCGCTCACTGATGCCATTCTAAAAAATAAAACCATTACTTTAGATGAAATAAATCATATTACTGATTTTAAATTAGTTGAAGTCTTAAAAAAACTATCTATTCCGACCGTTTTTGCGAAGAAAATCCCAGGACTTGTGCAAAGCGAAGCAGGAAAAAGATTAAATTGGAAAGTCAATGATGGTCCATTTCAAGCAATTGTAAAAGAACGTGATTCCTTGTCTTTCGTTTCGACGAATCCTATTCCATTCTCTACGCCAACATTTCACGCGCAATTCATCACTGAACTTCCAAATGAATTCGATAAAAACACATTGTTTTTAGATCAATCCAAAATTGTTGGAGAGCTTTATGTACGTCCATGGACAGGGGGCGATCGTATGCAGCCCATTGGATTAAGCGGCTCGAAACTCATCTCGGACATTTTGAAGGATGATCACGTGCCTGCAAGTGAAAAACAAGAACGATTTGTCTTGTGTGACGATGAAAAAATCATTTGTTGCATTGGACACCGCATTGATCGCAGAAGCATTGCAACGGAACAATCGAAGCTGATTATTCGCGTCGAAATTCAACAATAATTGGTACTTTTAGGCCATGATTTCATTGCCAAAAGATTTTATTGATCGCATCGAAGCTAGTCCATTGGGACAAACACCTTTACTCGCCTCACTAGACAGTGAGTCTCCGATTTCGATACGCTTAAATCCCAGAAAGAAATCAATTCAATTTGAAACAGAAGAAGTCGTTTCTTGGTGTCCGGATGGACGCTATTTGAAAGAACGTCCTTCCTTTACTTTGGACCCACTTTTTCACGCTGGAACGTATTATCCACAGGAAGCGGGATCCATGTACATTGATGCGATTATTCGCAGCATTCAACTTCCTGAAGATCCAGTTTTATTAGATCTCTGCGCTGCTCCAGGTGGAAAAAGCACTTTATTGGCGAGTTATTTAG
>CAIRMS010000305.1 GCA_903879765.1 uncultured Flavobacteriales bacterium | reverse complement strand
TTTTAGCATCGATTTATTGGAAAGAAGAAGAAGCGTAATTAGAAAAGGAAACTTGCTCCTTCTTCACTTTTTGTAACCATTTTACGGACGTTTGAGAATAGTTCTCTGCCGAATGCAAATGTATTCTCGTTCGAAATATAGGTCGCTTCTCTTTGAGTTACTTCCGCTTCATTTTGAACGGTTAATTCACCATGGTACGAATCTAAACGGATAACATCACCGGTACGAATTTTAGCAATCATTCCACCGTCTTTAGCTTCCGGTGTTAAGTGAATGGCTGCAGGAACTTTTCCAGATGCTCCGGACATTCTTCCATCCGTCACTAAAGCCACTTTAAATCCTTTCTTCTGTAAAATCGTTAGGGTAGGAGTCAATTGGTGCAATTCAGGCATACCATTGTGCTTTGGACCTTGGAATGGAAGTACAGCAACAAAATCTTTTTCCAATTCACCGTTTTTGAAGGCTTTGATCAAATCACTTTGCTCATGAAAAACAATCGCTGGTGCTTCAATTACACGTTGGTCATCTGCAACAGCGGCGGTTTTAATGACGGAACGACCAAGGTTTCCTTTTAGAATTTTAATTCCACCATCTTTAGAGAATGGATGATCAACCGGTCGAATAATGGATTCATTCAGCGTTTCTTTGGCACCATCAACCCAAATTAATTCATGGTTTTCAATTCTAGGTTCTTGTTTGTATTTGTTCAATCCTTTACCAAGAATCGTGTAAACGTCCTCATGTAAAATTCCATGATCCAATAAGGTGCGAATCACAAATCCCATGCCTCCAGAAGCGTGGAAATGATTCACATCTGCAGCACCATTAGGATACATGCGCGTTAATAGTGGAACGGCATCAGAAAGGTCTGACATATCGTCCCAGTTTATGATAATTCCAGCTGCACGTGCAATCGCAATGAGGTGAATGGTGTGGTTCGTTGATCCACCTGTAGCTAATAAACCAATAATTCCATTGACGATTACTTTTTCATCAATAATATTTGCAATGGATCCTTCAAATCCGATGCGCGTATTTTCGATGGCAACTTTTACTGCCTCTTCATTCAATAAATCGCGTAATTCAGTTCCTGGATTTACAAAACTAGATCCTGGTAATTGCATACCCATGATTTCCATCAACATTTGATTGCTGTTGGCTGTTCCGTAAAAAGTACACGTTCCAGGTGAATGATAGGAGTCTGATTCTCCTTTTAACAATTCTTTACGTCCGATTTTACCCTCGGCAAACAATTGACGAATCCGTCCTTTTTCTTCGTTGCTAATTCCACTTGGCATTGGTCCACCTGGAAGAAATATCGTTGGCAAATGTCCAAAGCGCAAAGCTCCCATCATCTGTCCTGGAACAATTTTATCGCAGATACCAAGGCAAAGTGTTGCATCGAACATATTGTGCGACAAACCAATTGCAGTAGACATCGCAATTACATCTCTCGAATACAAGGAAAGTTCCATTCCCGGTTGACCTTGTGTTACTCCGTCGCACATCGCTGGGACTGCTCCGGCCACTTGAGCGATTCCGTTGTGTTTGTTCGCGTATTTACGAATGTTTTTAGGGTAATCTTCATATACTTTGTGTGCAGAAAGCATATCGTTGTATGCC
>CAIRMS010000304.1 GCA_903879765.1 uncultured Flavobacteriales bacterium | reverse complement strand
TGAATGATAAAGCTAACATCCAAGCAATGGATATTATATGTTCAGCAAGAAAGGAAGAAATGACCTTTCAGCAAATTGCAGATAAATTGAACAAACTACAATATAAAACAAGACGAGGTAAAGAATTCAATCCAATCCAAGTTCAACGCTTATTTAAAAAATGTGAAAAATGATAATAGAAATAACTCACCAAGAAGATAAAACCATCCATAAATTTAAAGTTAAGGATGACAAAAAATTGACATCAGATGAGGTAAAAAGAATTTGCTTAAAAATGGGAGTAAAAGCACTTTTCATTAGCGGCAACTACTATGAAAATAAAAGCTAGAACTTCTCAAAAACCCCAAGTCCAAATAGTGCGAAGTCATATTTCACAGGGTCATTTGAGTCAAGACATCTTAAATTAGCATCCAACTCTTTTAATGCTTTTGCATCATTCTGTTTTCTATTAAGTAGACCAAACTGTCTAGCGACATTACCAGAATGAACATCTAATGGACATGACAATGTAGATGGAGAGATATTCTTCCAAATTCCAAAATCAACCCCGTTGTTATCTTGTCTACAGAACCACCTCAACATCATATTAATCCTCTTAGACGAACTACCATTCGAAGGGTCACTAACATGTTTGGTGGTTCTGTCTGGATGGTCAATTGAAAAGAAAAGTCTTTTGAATTCTGTAATTGCTGGTAAAACACTTGTGGAAGTCGTGTTGGATGTAAATACTTTTTCCATCCCACCATGATTCTTATAAATGTTATTCAGTGCTTTTATGAAGTAAGTAAAATCAACGCTATTGAATGTTCTATGAACAAACCCATCCAACCTATCCAGCTGGTCTTCATTGTAAGACATAACGAAATCAAATGGTGAGTTGCCCATCATATTCATCATTTGCTGAGCATTCTTAATAATCATCTTACGATTACCCCATGCAATAGTAGAAGCTAAGAAACCAGAAATCTCAATATCTTCTTTTAAATTATATTGATGAGGTATTTGAATTGGGTCACTATCAATAAAATCTGGTGTATTGTATTTTATGACCTTTTCGTCAAGGAACTCTTTTAACTCATTATCTATAACTTTACTCATCGAGGTCAAAGTTAGTCAAAACATAATAAATTAATTTACTACCTTAATTATCCGTATCAACATGACTAAGCGTTTCGCTGCGGAACCGGAAGCAGGATTGGAAATGTGTTTGTGCGTTCTAGACAAATGTTCACCCTGGAAAAATTCCTCACGAAAGTGTGTGATGCGCATTTTTAAGTCGTCTGTGGCTTGTTGTTTGGAAAAAGCAGCTTCGAGTCCTTGGTTTTGGTAAAGTCTGTGCAAACACGCAAAGAATCCACCAAGGTCTTCGTTGTTGAAGGTGCGGTGAACAAACGATGTTGGAATCTCGCCCGTGTAGGACATGATGTAATCATAGGGTGAATTTCCCATGATGTCGATGATGCGTTCACCACTTTTGACAATGCTTTTTCGGTTTCCCCACGCTATCATGGATACAAGAAAGGCAACAATTTCAATGTCCTCTTTCTGGGTAAATCGATGGGGGAGTTGAATGGGATCTTCTTCCAAGAAATGTCCTTGCTCGTAGAAGGACGCTTTGAAATCGAGGAATTCTTTTAATTCACTTGGACTCACAACGCTTAGATGAAATTTCCATCACGCATCACCAAGGAACGATCCGCCATTTGTGCGAAGGATTCGTTGTGTGTGACAATCACAAAGGTTTGCTTGAATTCTTCGCGCAATTGAAAAAACAATTCATGCAATTCCTGTGCGTTTTTGGTGTCTAAGTTTCCGGATGGTTCATCCGCGAAGATCACGGCCGGTTGATTCATCAAGGAACGACAAACCGCGACGCGTTGTTGCTCACCACCTGACAATTCCGACGGTTTGTGTGTAGATCGATGTCCAATGTTTAGTTTTTGAAACAAGTGCTGTGCGCGTTCTTCGGCTTCTTTTTTGCTTTTCCCACCAATCAACGCCGGTAACATTGCGTTTTCAAGTGCGGTGAATTCTGGAAGTAATTGATGAAATTGAAAAATGAATCCAATGGATTGATTGCGAAAATCAGCGAGTCCTTTGGAGGAAAGTGTAAATGGATTGATGCCATCAATGAGTAATTCACCTTTGTCCGGACGATCCAAGGTTCCTAATATTTGAAGTAAGGTTGTTTTACCAGCACCGGAAGAACCAACGATGGAAATCACTTCCCCAGAAGCAACAGTTAAGTCAACGCCTTTCAAAATAGAAAGGTCACCATACGCTTTTTGTATTCCTGTTGCCTTTAGCATTTAGTCTAGTTTTAGGTTGTGACCCATTTTATCGCGCTTCGTCTCCAAGTAATGCTGATTGTGTACGTTACTTTCGATTTCCAAAGCAACATTTTCAACGATTTCTAATCCGTAGCCAATTAATCCAGTACGTTTCTTTGGGTTGTTGGACATCAAACGCATTTTTGAAATTCCAATCGAACGAATGATTTGAGCACCGATGCCGTAATCTCTTTCGTCTGCTTTGAAACCTAATTTTTCATTTGCTTCGTAAGTGTCTAATCCTTCTTCTTGCAATTTGTAGGCTTTCAATTTATTCAAAAGTCCGATTCCTCTTCCTTCTTGATTCATGTAAACAATCGCGCCTTTTCCTTCTTTTTCAATGACTTCCATCGCTTTGTGCAATTGA
>CAIRMS010000303.1 GCA_903879765.1 uncultured Flavobacteriales bacterium | reverse complement strand
ACAGCCTTCGGAGGTTTCTGCTCTAAATAGGAGATGAATTGCAATACGCGAAGGATCTTTCGTTGGTTAGACATGTAGCCGTTTTGAAGCAAATTACTTCATTTTCTATGTATTACACAACTTATTGACCTGAGTTGTCAGGGGAATTTAAGTATTCCTTTTATTTTGATAAAAAAGCGAACATGGGGGAAAGGCAGGAGTTGGATGAAATACTAGGAGAAATGTTTCAAACAAATCAATGACTTGACCGATAAACCACAAGCTTGTTTCTATTTGCACACAATGCACTTTTATCACCTTGGAAAGAAAAAGGATTCTATTCCTTCATCAAAAAGTGTGGGAGAAAATTCCGTAGCGTTTTTTATACTTACCGTTAATGGTGCTTGCGTGTTTTAATGTGGTGATGATGATCTCAAAATCTTGGTCGGATAATTGGCCAATACACACTTCAGGTCTTGATGCGTACACTGTTTGAAGTTCTCGTGTTTCCCTCAGAATTAATTTGGAACAATCCACGTAAGAATCCCAATCCAAAAACCCTCTTGTTTCTGAGGTCAATTCAAGTTGCAACGCCTGTTGTTCTTGACTCCAATTAATGTTTTTATTAATCTCTGAATTGATGAATAGAGATGCCAAAGAAAATTTATCCTCGCTAAAACCTACGATAATGAATCGTTTTTCTTTGGGTGGTGTCGTGTCATTCACAAATAACTTCAGAACCATTCCTATTTTCAAGGTTCGTTCTCTGTGTTCATGTTGAAATTCTTTTGGGAAGTGATCACCTAAACTCATATCAGCGGCGCATGCTGTATGTGTAACGTATCCTGAATATACTTCAACATAGCCTCATTTGCGCCACCAGCTTTTGCAATTTCCTGAATTGGAATTTCACAATCACTAATGGTACTATTCCAAGCAGCGTCATGCGATTTATCCGTTAATTTTTGAAAATCAAAACCAGCATTTTCATTGATGGATTCTTCCAAACAACTTCTGGAAGCTTCCGACAATTCATCAAGGTCCACCGGGACATTTGCCTCAATCGTGTAAGTATCAATTAAGGTGAAAAAGTGGCTAAATTTTTCACGATCGGTGCTGTGCATTCCTTGTCCGCGCAATGCCTTTAAAATATCATAAGCCATGGATGGAACTGGTCCATTCTTCATAGCTATATATTGGTCTTCCGTGATGAAAGATCCATATCTCGTTAGATGTTTTTGATCTGCGAAATACATCACTTTGAACACTTTGTGAAAATCACCTTTACCTCCAATCTTATGCAAGATGTAAAGTATGGTGTGAACGGATGAAGAAATTCTATCCTCTAATTTATTCATAAGGCAAAATTAATTAATCTTATTTGACGATTCTATTAAAGTTAACGAAAAAATTGTCAATTTCAAAACACTAACAAACAATTACTTGCAAAGATGTCCTTTCCTAAGCGCGAACAGGGTTCTTCCCGTGTGCTCAGTTACGAAAAATGCATCAAAATTCGGTTTCGGTCTTCGAGGTCTTTGTCGTTTTTGTGGTACAATTCGATGAAGGTGATTTTTTGCTCAGCTGGGAAATAGGCATATACCAAGCTTAGTCCGGAATTGACTCCTTTTCCTTTGAGGGATTTACAGGCGATTTTTCGAACTTTAATGACGCAGGTTTTGATTCCCAGTTGGTCGATACGAAAACTGAAAGGTGGTCTTTCGTCCGGTGAAATGGACAATACTTTTTGAACTATGTCCAGGTCGTCATGCAGTGTTCGGTATTTCTTCAGCAGGATTTTTAGGTCCTTTTTAAATTCTAGGAGTTCATCAAAATTCATTCTTCCTCCCTTTCATCATAGTTACGAACGGAAAAAGGAGCTTCGCGATAGAAGGCCAATTCATAGTTAATTTCTTCTCCTTCTTTCGTTGCTAGCCAGGGGATGTCCTTGTGTGAATAATCACTGATCGCCGAGGCAGACCAATCACTCATTTGTTCAATTACCCGGTCGATCACTTCCTTCTCACTGGCTTTGAAGGTGCGTAAATCTGCTTTCACCAAAGGAAAATACCTCGTTTGAGAAAAGCCGTGATAGCTTGTTTTGATGCGCTCTAGTTGACCATCCCCCCTCATTTGTTCAATGATTTGATCCAGTTTTTGTGGAACAGGTCCAAAAGGAAGTTTTCGGTATTTTGCCCCTGTTAATTGTTCCTCATACAGTTCGTAATAATTGAAGTCGGAAAAGTACAGCAACTTATACAATACCGTTTCACCCACATTTGGTTTTCCCGCACAACGCTCCAAAATATAAAGTAATACCTCTTTAAATTTGGCCACTTGGAGTTTCGGTACAGAAATGCGTTCTTGGATTTGCTGTGTGCCTTGAACATCCACCAACGTTTCTACAGCGGATGCGTGAAAATCTTTGGACACAAAATCATCCAAGGAAAATTCCAAGACCTCTGCGAACCTCTGAAATTCCTGAATATTGATTCCACGATTCCCCAATTCGATTTGCGCCAAAGATGGACGAGACAACTGAACACGCGCAGCCAATTCCTCTTGGGACAAACCTTTTCGCTTGCGCAATTGCGTGAGACGCTGACCTAATTCCTTTTGTGTTTCGTTTGTTTTCATGTTCCTTCAGATGTTAACGCAAATTCCTTTCTAACAAAATTAGCACTTGTATCTTTTTAAAACAACTATTTGTTCTATTTTAAATCATTTTATTAAAAAAAGAAATGCGTCAAGGTATTGACCTGAGTTGTCAGGGGAATTTGAGTATTCCTTTTATTTTGATGAAAATGCTCACGGGGGGAAAGGTTGGAGTTGGATGAAATGCTAGGAGAAATGCATCAAAATACGGTTTCGATCTTCCCAAAAAAAAGGATGCTACCAGTGTGAAATTTTCATTTTTTACTGAAATTTTCACTTTATGTATTACTTACATTAACAAAAAATACAGACTTTTAAATGATGTTTCATATTACTACCGTCAGGTTTATCCTGATATTAAGACTATGAGAAATAAATATATGTCATCTCAATCCAACGCACTTCTGTCCTATCTCTACGAACAGGGGGAAGTATTGCTTTGACTATTCATTGGCTCACCTAGTAGCTTACTAGCCTCAGCATAAACTCCATCAACTATATTGATTTTAAGTTGCTGTCTTCAACGAATGGCATCAATACAACAACTTATCCTAGGATTTTATTTTTTTAAACTCAGGTGTTTATTTATCAGATTATTTTCGTTTTTAAACTATATATAAACGATTTATCATGAACGAAGAACATCTCAAAAAATTCGAATTACTTTATGAAAGCTTAAGTGAAGAAGCAAAACTGAAAATTGATTGCGAAGAATCAAGATTTCCTTATGTCTATTTCAAAGCACTAAACTTCATTGAAAAAGGCCCATTAAAATACAGAAGTGAAGATTTTTTTTTCCAACCAACTACAAATATCAGATCAGAATTAGCATTAATTCAACTTGGTGTTGAACAATTGTTATTAGGGAAAGGATTATGTAAAGAAAATCCAATAACAGAATTAAACGTATCAGGATTTACTATGTTAATGGAGCTTTTTCATTTTGAATCTATAAAACGCTCAACTACTTATCGGTTTTATTTAAATGAACAAAAAGGAATTCTGGATGAAATTACTTTTCAGCATGTTGTTGATGGAACTAAAATCACACTTTTCAATTTTATTTGAATTTTTTCATCAAATCGTGTTTATTCCTCTTAAAAAAAACGTGTTAGAATTAGAAAACTACAAAAAATTAAAAGATGAGTATTTTATTAACCATTGAAAGCATTGAACACATTTATGAAAAAGCGCAAAACTCAAAACTCAATCCCATATTAATAAAACAGGATGTTGTAAAACTGAATAAATACCTTGGTAAAGAAAACAAATTGAATTTAGATGAAAGCATTTTATTCGCAACGATTTTCGGAAAGACACTTGAAAACCAAACGGTTGATCTTTTGACTTTAGCTGAATATTATTCAATTAGTCTTTTCTCCGTATCAACAAAAATTTCTCCTTCAATAGAATCCTTATTGGAAAAAGGTCTCATTGTGAAAACTATAAGTAAACGTAAGACCGATATCCTTCGTCAGAGATATTATTCCATCGAGCCTTCCATTTTGACAGCAATTTTAGCACTAGAACCTATGCCAAAATTAAAAAAAACTGTTTGGGAGTCATCCTTGGATGTATTAAGTGATATTTCCCTCATTACAAAGAATTTATTTGACTCATCAATCAAAAAGGAAGATATTTATGCAACTATTAATGATCTTTTAGAGGATCCAAATGCGTTACAATTTCCATTTATGAATTGGGTTCATAAAACAACGAAGTTAAAGGATGAATCACTTATTATTTTTTGCCACGTGGTTTTTCAGAGTATTAATGGCCATCATTCTGTCGAATTTAAAGACTTCTCACAGGTTTTATTTACTAAATACTTGGGACATAGCGTATTTACGCAGCAGTGAATAAGCGGTGAACATACTTTAATCGAAAATTCCTTGATTCAACTTCATAGAACAATGTTTTTGGAAGACATGGAATTACAATTAACAACAAAAACGATTGCTGCACTTTCTGAAGAGAAATTAATGGTTTCCACGCATGAGCATAAAGTTAAAGAAGGATGGATATTACCTGAAAACATTCACACACAACAATTATTTTACAACGCTGAAGTAGAAGGACAAATCTCCGCGCTACATGAATTATTACACCCTCAAAAATATGATGAATTTATCATGAGAATGAGGGAGCGAAAAATGCCTGAGCTTTTATCCATTATGTTATATGGAATGCCAGGTACAGGTAAAACAGAACTTGCAAAGCAACTTGCTGTAAACTCTAATCGCCCAATCATGAATGTTGATTTGTCTAAAATTAAAGGATCTTACTTCGGTGAATCGGAAAAGCGTGTCTCTCAAATTTTTTCTAGTTATGAGAAACTGATTTCGAATTCAGAAATCACACCTATCCTTCTTTT
>CAIRMS010000302.1 GCA_903879765.1 uncultured Flavobacteriales bacterium | reverse complement strand
GTTCTCCGAACCAACACGCAAGAAATAATAATCTGGATTTGGCAAGGATAATGATAATTTGAAATTTCCTTTTTTATCCAAAGCAGCTGAACCATAATCTTTATAGTACGTCCCAAAGTTTTGAGATATCCGAACAGAATCAACATTTGCGTTGAACAGCATACCGGATACGTTTACTTTTATGGTATTTTGAGCAAATAGTCCAATCGGTAAAAAGGCAATAAGAATAATCCCTAGGTTTTTCATTTTAAAAGTTCGTTTAATGTTTCTTCTAGTTTTTCGCCGCGTAAATTCTTTCCAATAATTTTCCCTTCTTTGTTTACGAGAACGGTAAATGGAATTCCTTCAATGCCATAGTTAGCAACCACAGATGATTTCCAACCTTTTAAATCACTAACATGAAATTCCCACGCTAATTTATCTTTAGAAATTGCTTCTTTCCATTTTGCAGCCTCCTCATCCAAGGAAACGGAAAAAATGGTAAATCCTTTGTCCTTGAATTTTTGATACATTTTCACCACGTTCGGGTTTTCAGCACGACAAGGTCCACACCATGAAGCCCAGAAATCTATGAGTACTACCTTTCCCTTGAGGTCTGATAATTTCATGATGTTACCTGATGGATTTTCTAAAGCAATTTCTGGAGCAGGAACAGTTCCGTTTACTGATGAAGCAAACTCATAATAAGCATTTTCTATTTGAGCGTATTGATTTCTAAAGGTTTCCGCGGCTGGTTGACCAGTATATTTTTTCTCAAATGCCTCTGTAACCACTCGCAATGTATTTAAATTACTCGGGTCCCAATCATCAAAACTCACACTTGGTAACAAATCCATTGAAAGTATGATGTTGTAGGCATTGCTGGGATCCTTCATCATATTCGTTCGTGAAAAATCCTCCATTTTGCTTTTTGCTGCGAGAAAAAGTTTGGAAACTTCTTCCTTACTTCGATTTTCTTGGTTTAGTTGCAAGCGCGCTTGCGTTTGTTGAAATTTATCAAATTCACCTAAATAGCGATTCATGGTTCGACTCCAACTTGTGCCTCCCGCGTTTGGTTTGGAAACAAATGAATTCACGGAAGTATTGATGGTTAAATGATCTCCTGGAATTAATGTAATGGGAATTAAACTGTTTTTCTCATCGCCCAATCTCAAGAAATAATAACCCAAACCCGGAATGTTTCCAATGATGCTAAAACGACCATCCGCATTGATTTGTCCTTCTGCAACTGGAATGGTTCCTTTGTCGCTCGGCGCTTCTATAAACAAAGTAAGTCCTGGAACTCCCGAAATTTTACCTGATATTTCAAAATTCGGTTCTAATCCGCCCGTATCGGCTAAATCTTTTTGGTATTTATTGTACCACACGATGGAAGCAACACCTGTCACAATAACTCCAATAATGAGCCAAGTTTTATATTTTACGATCCAATTTTTCATGCATCAAGTAGTTGACGTAATAAGCCATTCGCCAATTTCGGATCTGCCTTACCTTGAGAAACTTTCATCAGTTGTCCCATAAAGAATCCGGTCAATTGTTTTTCGCCAGCTTTGTAGCGAGACACTTCATCTGGATTTAATTCAAATACTTTCAAAATGAATCCTTTTAAGGCATCTTCATCGGAGTTTTGAATCAAGTTTAATCGTTCTGCCACTTGCAATGGAGATTCATCTGTTGTGAACAAGGCAGGAAATATATTTTGTGAGGCAACGGTGCTTGAAACTTTTCCTTCCTCCACCAGATGAATTAATTCAGCTATTTTAAGCGGTTTTAACGGGAATTTTTCCATGTCAACTCCGTACTCGTTCAAATAGGATTTGATGTCACCCATCAACCAATTGGCAGCGGATTTGTAATTTTTTGTATGGACAAGGATGGATTCGTAATAAAGAGCGATTCCTTTGTTGTCTGTAATGTTATAGGCGTCATATTCAGACAAACCATATTCTTTTGTGTAACGTTGAAAAAGAGCACGCGGTAAAGCAGGCATTTCCATAGCAACCTCATCAATTTGCTGTTTTGTAATCGTAATTGGTGGAAGGTCTGGTTCTGGGAAATAACGGTAATCGTTTGCCGCTTCCTTAGAACGCATGGATATCGTAATTCCTTTCAATGCGTCAAAAGCTCTCGTTTCTTGTGAAAGCGCTCCACCAGCTTCTAATACTTCAATTTGACGAATAATTTCGAATTCAATTGCGCGTTGCACGTTGCGAATGGAATTCATATTTTTAACTTCTACCTTTGTTCCAAACTCTGAAACACCAACAAGTCTCACCGAAACATTGGCATCGCATCGCAAGGATCCTTCTTCCATGTTTCCATCACAAATATCTAGGTATCGAACAAGTTTACGCACTTCCGTCAAGTAATGGTAAGCTTCCATGGATGAACGCATGTCCGGCTCAGAAACGATTTCAAGTAGGGGAGTCCCCGCTCGGTTTAAATCTACTAGTGTGTCGTAAACGTCCACGTCGTGAATGCTTTTTCCCGCATCTTCCTCCATGTGAATTCTAGTTAATCCAATGGATTTCTCTGTTCCATCATCCGTTCTTATAACGATACTCCCGCCCGTACAAATTGGTGTGGTATCCTGGGTGATTTGGTATCCTTTCGGTAAATCGGGATAAAAATAATTTTTTCGAGCAAAGTGCTGCGCAGGGGCGATGTGTGCATCACATGCAAGGCCCAAGCGAATGGCAAATTCAATCGTCTTTTTGTTCATCACAGGTAAAGTACCTGGATGTCCAAGTGTGATCGCACTAATGTTGGAATTCGGAGCGGAGCCGTATTCATTCACATCGTTCGAGTATGCTTTTGTTTTGGTCAACATTTGAGCATGGACTTCAAGTCCGATGACAACTTCGTATTTATCGCGAATGGATGCTTCCATAATTTTTTTAAATGCGGGAGATTAATTCTTTCATGATTTGTGTCATTTTCGGCTCTTGACGACTAGCCACTTCAATCACATCTTGAACACTCACTTTTTTAATTTTTCCTGGTACTCCAAGGTCTGTTATGATGGAAATGGCAAAACAAGGAATGCTCATGTGTCGGGCAACAATCACTTCAGGAACCGTAGACATCCCTACAGCATCAGCGCCAATCACGCGTACGTATTTGTATTCGGATGGCGTTTCCAACGTTGGACCAGTAAGTCCTGCATAACACCCAATAGATACTTTGATTGACATTTCTTCTGCGATCGTTTTGGCCATTTGAATCATTGACTCATCGTATGGATCACTCATGTCTGGAAAACGTGGACCTAATTCGTCGATGTTTTTGCCAATTAATGGATTTCCAGGAAATAAATTGATGTGGTCGTTCATGATCATGATTTCACCTACTTCAAAATCCGGATTGACCCCACCAGAAGCATTGCTCACAAAGAGACGTTCGATGCCTAATAACTTCATGACGCGAACTGGAAATGTTACTTGTTGTAAATCATATCCCTCGTAATAGTGGAAACGTCCTTGCATGGCAACCACATTTTTTCCACCAAGACGTCCGAAAATTAATTTTCCAGAATGACTTTCCACCGTTGATACTGGGAAGTTAGGAATTGTTTCATACGGAATTTCATCTACAATTTCGATTTCTTTCACGAGTCCACCTAGACCTGTTCCTAAAATAATCCCAATTGTTGGTTGAATACTTGTTTTGGCTTGAATAAATGCCGCTGTTTCTTTAATTGTTTCTAACATAATCTTTTATCATCGAATTAAACGCTTCTTCGTCTTCCATTTTTACGGTAATTGGAAGAACGTACCACGGATAGGTTTGTCGGTCAGTTTCAGAAAGAAGACCCTGTATTTTCACTAGGTCCTTTTCTGTTGTAACGATGGCCATTTCCTTGCTTGCAAAGGTATCAAATTTTCTGTGAATTTCTTCGATATTTCCTAGTGTAAACGGGTGATGGTCACCAAATTTAAGTTCCTCCACCTCATAGGATTCCAACAAGTGATTTTTCAAGGATGTTGTAGAGGAGATACCTGTCACTAATAAAATCGATTTCATGGAAGGAATGGCTTGACCAATCGCTTGAAATTCCGCATAATCAATTTGGGAGAAGAATACCGGTTTTTCGTAAGAAGCATATCGTTTTCGATGCGAATCCATCTCTTCTTTTGTTAGATTTGGACATTTTGTCACAACGATTGCATCTGCGCGATTTGCACCTTCTTTGGACTCTCTGAGATTACCTGATGGCAGGTGACAATCATTCAGGAATTGCTCGTGAAAAGGAGTTAATATTAATTGAAATCCGGGTTTTACGTAGCGGTGCTGAAAAGCATCATCTAAAATGATTGTGGAGTTTGGATTAAGTTCCTTCATTTTCAAAATGGCCACTTGTCGTTTTTCACAAACAAATACTTCTGTTTTTGGCGCGAACTTTTGAAAATAGGTGAGAGGCTCATCCCCAACGCTTCGGGCATCATCCATAGAATTTACCTGTCGAAATCCTGTTGTTTTACGGCCATACCCACGACTCAAGATTTGAACAGCATGATCGTTTTGAATAAGATTCGTTAAATAGTTCACCATGGGTGTTTTTCCTGTTCCGCCAACGGATAAATTGCCAACCGAAATTGATTTCCCTGGGATTAAATAGGATTTTAGAATACCCACATCAAATAGGATATTCCGTGTATGTGTGATGAGCCAATATAAAATCGTGAAAGGAAGTAGTCCGATTTTTCTCATCCTCAAAGATACGCTTTATTGATTGTTGTAGTCCGAAAAAGCTTGTTCGTCGTCGAAATAATAAATTCGAATGAGAGCAGTATCATTTAAAAAGTCAATTTTACCAATTTCCACCCGATTTATGGCAAGGCCTGTGCGTTTTTCCAAATCAGCTTTCATTTCCTCATATTTTTCTGGGGTAATCAAATCAATTCGCTCGTAGTTGATGGTTTTACGTGTTTCGTGCTTCATCAACCAAAGATTTTCTAAAATGAAGGTTAATAAAACAACGGAAACATTTATAACCGCCACCTCAGAAACACTTAATTCATTGGAAGCTAAGGCATTAACTACACTTACGCCAATAATCATGAACAGGTAAGTCATTTCCTTAATCTCGATGGCATCGGTGCGGTACCTGATGATTCCAAAAATGGCGAATAATCCTAGCCCCATTCCTGTATCAATATCCATTTGCATCAATCCAAAACACAAGAAAAACGTGATCGTCCCGATTAAATAATACGTAAATAAATAATCTTTACGTTGTGTTTTTGGGTAATAAAGAAAACGAATTAAAATCGTCAGGAAAAGTAGGTTGATTCCTAATCGAACCAATAAAACATAAAAATCATCACTGAACCAAGTTAATGTCGAGCTAGAAAGTGCCGCTTTTTTTAGCGGAAGTAGAATGGAGTTAAAGAGCATCGCGGTTTATTTTTTTTAAATAAAGTAATTTTTTTTTGAAACGGTTGAATTTTAATTTTTCTTCACCATAAATTTCAACAGATCCTAAGCAATATTTACTCAGTCTGTATGGACGAATTTGGTGCTTTTTCATCAATTGATAAAAAGTGCTATTTCGATTTAAATCTTCTTGTTTTAATTCAGCTATGACCAGTTGATTGAACGATTTTTTTACACCATCTTTTTCAAAAAGAATATTGAAGTCAAGTGTTAATCGCTCGTTTTCCGTTTTTGAAACTAACGTGATTCGTTGGAACGAATTCCACATGGTTGGCACTAAATTTTTATTGGAATGAAGTTCATTTTGGACAAAAGCCAAATCACTTTCTGGAAGTACTTCATTGAATTGATCCGTTACTATTCGTTTTTTGTCTGTCCGACCTTTAATCTTGTGTTTAATCTCTAAAAAGAAAAGATTTGACTCGACGTATTTTCGAATGCGTACTTTAAAACGATCTCCTTTGCCATTGTGATGATCTCGAAAAAACGAAAAACGCTCATCGTCGAAATAAAGGCTTTCGTAGTGAGGAGTGGTCGTTTCTTCCACCTTTAAAACGTAATAAGAATCAGATAGTAAAGGTAAAAGGTGACCTAATTCAATGACGGTGAATGCAAATTTAGTGTCAACACGATTCATTAGCTTCACACGGTCCATTTCTTGTAAAGAAATAGTCTCGAAAGATTGAAGAAAATCGTTGGTCTCGTTCATATATGTTAAGCCAAAGTTAACAAAATTTGTTTTCCTTTCTCATGATGAGATGTCTAATATGCGCATAACTTGTCAGACCTGCTATAAAGTTTTTCTTCTTTCACTACTTTTGTTGTATGAATATAAAGATCCTACTGTTGGGTTCTGGTGAACTCGGAAAAGAATTTGTCATAGCTTGTCAACGTTATGGCCAACACGTGATTGCTGTAGATAGCTATGTTGGTGCGCCAGCGATGCAAGTAGCAGACGAATTCGAAGTGATAAATATGTTGGATGGAAAGGAACTTGATCGCATCGTGGCGAAACATCAACCGGACTTGATCGTTCCTGAAATCGAGGCTATTCGAACAGAGCGTTTTTACGACTATGAAAAACAAGGCATTCAAGTTGTTCCAAGCGCGAAAGCAGCCAATTTCACCATGAACCGAAAAGCGATTCGCGATTTGGCCGCGAAAGATTTGAGTGTGCGCACAGCGACGTATCGTTATGCTACGAGTTATGAAGAATTAGTTGCAGGTGTTGAAGTGTGTGGTATTCCTTGTGTGGTTAAACCTTTAATGTCTAGTTCCGGTAAAGGTCAATCTGTTATAAAATCTCAGTCCGATATTCAAAAAGCTTGGGATTACGCCATGGAAGGCTCAAGAGGTGATTTGAAAGAGGTAATTGTCGAAGGATTTATCGATTTTGATTATGAAATCACGCTTCTAACAGTCACTCAAAAAAATGGCGACACTTTGTTTTGTCCACCAATTGGACACCGTCAAGAACGTGGTGATTACCAAGAAAGCTGGCAACCAATGCCAATGAATCCAGAGCACCTTGCTGAAGCACAAGAAATGGCAGAAAAAGTTACTGCTGCTCTTGGCGGAGCGGGAATTTGGGGAGTGGAATTTTTTATCACCAAAGAAGGAGCATATTTCTCTGAACTTTCTCCTCGTCCACACGACACCGGAATGGTTACCTTGGCGGGAACTCAAAATTTATCCGAATTTGAATTGCATGCCAGAGCAATATTAGGATTGCCCATTCCGAAAATTGAACACATTCAAAATGGCGCAAGTGCGGTTGTTTTGGCTACGGAGTCAGCTGATAATGCTCCACAATTTGTTGGGCTAGAAAATGCATTGTCCATCGAAAATACAGAAGTGCGCATTTTTGGCAAACCAACAACAAGACCTTATCGCCGTATGGCTGTTGCACTTTCCTTTGGCACAGAATCTGTTCAAGACCTAGTTGAAAAAGCAAAATTAACAGCGGCTAAAATCCAAGTAAAATGAGACAACTAATCCTTTTTTTAATGTGCATTCCTTTGAGTTCATTTGGAATGTCTATTTCGTATGAATTGCGCATGCCGAAACCTCAAAATCACTATTTCGAGGTACAAATGAACATTTCCGAAGTTAACGAGAAGCAAATTGAAGTGAAACTCCCAGTTTGGACTCCAGGCTCTTATTTGGTGCGTGAGTTTTCGAAAAACATCAATTTGGTAAAAGCATTTACGAAGGATGGAAAACCGTTGAAGGTGAGCAAGAAATCGAAAAATGCATGGATCATCGAAACAGAAAACTCGAAAGATGTCCAAGTAAAATATGAGGTATATTCATTCGAAGTTTCTGTGCGCACACCTTTTCTAGATTTATCGCATGGGTTTGTTAGTGGATCTGGTGTATTTATGTATGTTGAAAAGGCAATGAACCAAGCTGGATCCGTGACTATTTTTCCTCACGAATCTTTTAAACGCATTTCGACATCCTTGTCTCGAGATAATTCAAAAGGTTCAGGACAACGTTTTCTGTTTGAAGATTATGACCAATTGGTTGATTGTCCGATAGAAATAGGAAATCAAGAAATTTTCGAATTTACAGCGGCTGGAGTTTTACATACTGTTGCCATGTATGGAGAGTTCAATGGCAATGTTGATCAAATCAAAAGAGACATGGCTAAAATTGTCGAAGCTGAAACGGCGGTGATAGGAAAAAATCCAAATAAGAATTATACGTTTATCGTTCATAACGTTGTTGATGGACAAGGTGGACTTGAGCACAAGAGTTCTTGTGTGTTGAGTGTCAATCGTTGGACATATGCCGGTAATCAATACGTGGATTTTCTAAACTTAGTCGCACACGAATATTTCCACCTATGGAATGTCAAACGCATTCGTCCAATTGAATTAGGACCTTTTAATTACGATCAAGAAAATTACACAAGTCTTTTGTGGGTGATGGAGGGTTTTACATCTTACTACGATGAATTGATTTTGCGAAGAACAGGATTCTATACGGAAGAGCAGTTCTTGGCGAAATTACAATCTTCTATAAACTATGTAGAGGGTACTCCCGGATCGCGCGTACAACCGGTTGCTCATGCCAGTTTTGATGCTTGGGTGAAGGCTTATCGTCCTAATGAAAACAGTTCCAACACCACGATGACCTACTATTCTCGCGGTTCTGTTTTAGCTTCGTTAATTGATGCGATGATTGTTGCCGATTCGGATGGAAAGAAATGTTTGGATCATTTTATGCAACATTTGTATGTGACCTATTATGAAGGATTAAAACGTGGATTTTCAGAAGCGGAATTCAAAGCGGAATTATCCAAATTTGTCGGTAAAAACATGGATGATTTCTTTGCGAAATATGTGGATGGAACTGAGGTGATCCCATACAAAGAATTCTATGCGCCTGTTGGATTAAATGTGCAAGACATTAGCTCTAATAATCCTTCATTTGGTGCCTCGGTAAGAGAAGAGGGAGGAAAAGTTATGGTGAAGTCAGTACGATTCGGCTCAAGTGCAGAAGAAGCAGGAATTAGCGTCGGTGATGAAATCATTGGATGTAACGCATACCGAGTAGATCAAGGAATGTTCGAAGGAATGATGAGTGGAATGGAAAATCTGGAAAGTTGCGAATTATTAATCGCTAGAGATGAAAAACTGTTCTCCGTTCAAGTAACCATCCAGCCCTATAAAAAACAACAATTTTCACTGACTAAATCAACTTCGAATGAAAAACGCCTTCATTATTGGCTTCGTTAATTTTTGGATTTTTAGTACTGCATTAGTTGGACAAAGTCCATATAAGAATGTTCAGATTCCTCCGGTAAGTTCTAAATATCCGTATAACGAATGTGAACCATCCATTGCAATTAATCCGAAAAAACCGAATGAAATTGCTGCCGGATCTGTTCTTCAAGGTTATCATTATTCTGTTGATGGTGGTTTGACCTGGAAAAGCAAAAAGATGGAAAGTCCTTACGGAGTTTTTGGAGATCCTGTGTTGCAATTTGATCAGCTAGGCCGACTTTATTATTTTCATTTGGCGGATTATGCGAAAGGAACTCATCTCGACCGAATTGTTTGTCAAACATCCGAAACGATTACAGGAAAGTTCAATACAGGGACTTTTCCAGCGCCTAATGGCACGAAAGTTCAGGATAAACATTGGGTGGTGATCGATCCAAAAACCAATGTGCTTTACATGACTTGGACACAATTTGATGCATATGATTCGGCAGATCCGAAGGACACGTCGCTTATTGTTTTTTCGAAGTCTGTCGATCGTGGAAAATCATGGTCAACACCAATACGCATTTCTAAATTTGGGGGGGATTGCTTGGACGGTGACGACACGGTTGAGGGTGCAGTACCAGCTTTGGGTCCAAATGGAGAGATTTATGTTTCCTGGACAGGTCCTAGAGGTTTGGTGTTTCAAAAATCCATGGATGATGGATTAACTTGGTTATCGGAAGAGCGACCATTGTCTAGCCAAATTGGTGGTTGGGACATTTCTATTCCAGGGTTTTTCCGTGCAAATGGATTGCCATTTTTAATGTCTGATATGAGTCAAGGTCCAAATCAAGGAACCATCTACCTCAATTGGTGTGACCAACGAAATGGTGCTGATAATACGGATGTTTGGTTACTCAAATCAACGGATGGTGGAGAAAGTTGGTCTGAACCAATAAAAGTAAATCAAGATAAAACGAAATCACACCAGTTTTTAACAACGATGTGCATTGATCAATCCAACGGAAATTTACATTTTGTCTATTACGATCGTCGAAAACAAACGAATAAAGCAACGGATGTTGTTTGGGCAATCAGCAAGGATGGCGGAAAAACATTTCAAGAGCAAACGATTTCAGAAAAACCTTTTACACCGAATGAGCGCGTATTTTTTGGTGATTATTTAGGGATCTCTGCAGTAAACGGTGTTGTTCGACCAATCTGGCCAAGAATGGATGAAGGAAAAATCACGCTTTGGACGGCGATTATCGACAAAATAAAATAGCAATATGAGCATTGCCATTCATGCATCTTGGAAAGAAGCGTTAGAAAGTGAATTTCAATTGCCTTATTTTTCGCAACTCACGGAACAGGTTCGACTGGCATATATTGAGCATAAAGGAAGTGTTTTTCCAAAAGGATCACAGATTTTTCGGGCATTTGATTTGTGTCCGTTCAATGAATTAAAAGTGGTCATTTTAGGACAAGATCCATATCCCACGAAAGGTCACGCTCACGGACTTTGTTTTTCTGTTGAGCCAGATGTAAAGCCGTTTCCTAAGAGTTTATTAAATATTTTCAAAGAAATTCAATTGGATTTAGGTATTCCAATGCCTGAAAATGGCAATCTTGCTCGTTGGGCAGAACAAGGAGTATTATTATTAAATTCTTCTTTGACAGTTGAGGAAGGAAGGCCTGACTCGCACAAAGGATTTGGATGGGAGAAATTTACGGATGCTGTCATTCAAAGAATCAATGAACAAAAAACAGGCGTTGTTTTTATTTTATGGGGTGCAAAAGCAATTTCCAAGGAATCGTTTATTGATTCTT
>CAIRMS010000301.1 GCA_903879765.1 uncultured Flavobacteriales bacterium | reverse complement strand
GGCTTCAGCTTTCCCCCAAGAAAATTTAAAAGAGGGTTCACAATTCGAAGGTGAAGATGAGACGGGTGAAGTTATTTTATATACAGTGACGAATGTTGCAGATGGGAAAGTAGTCGTAGATGGCAATCATCCTTGGGCCGGTCAACGTATTATTTTCAAAGCAACCATTAAAGATGTACGTTCTGCAAACCAAGAAGAAGTGACTCATCAGCACGTGCATGGTGCCGGTGGTCATCACCACTAAAAGGCATCATTTTAGCTTGAATTTTTTAAAAAATATGTCATATTAATCATGCAAGTGATATTTTATTTTAACAAGTTAAAAGGAGTGTTTAATGAAAGCTATCTATAAGTTTCTGATTCACATTTTAATCACAAGCCTTGTCCTCGTTCCATTTAGCCTCAATGCGGCAATGATCTCAACAGATAAAGTCTTTAAGACAGAACAAAGCGTTGAGAATAAAAACAAAGTGCTTGAGTTTTTTAACCGTGCAGACGTCGCAGCTAAATTTGAGTCAATGGGTGTCTCGCCTCAAATGGCTAAAGAACGAGTGAATGCCATGACGCAAGCAGAAGTAAATCAAGTTGCTAAAAATATTGATTCCCTTCCAGCCGCTGGAGATCTTACTATCACTACAATAGGATGGATAGGTATCGTTCTTGCCGTGGGTCTCATCGCTTGGCTTTTCAATAAATAAAATTTTTAAATCTTCTATTCAAAAAGCCTGCCTCTGTGTGGGCTTTTTTATTATCTTAGGCCTGTTAGGTGGCTGTGCTAATCTTCCTCAAACCGCCGCTATCTTGGAACGATTGCCCTCAGATATTCCATCGCGCGTTGAATTAGAAAATGTGCCTTTTTTTCCTCAGGATGACTTCCAATGCGGTCCTGCATCACTCGCCACCGTGCTTAATGCCTCTGGCATTAAAATCGAACCTGAAACGTTGGTAAGTCAAGTCTATATCCCATCCAAAAAAGGGAGTCTTCAAATTGAAATGCTCGCATCTATTCGACGACAGGGTCGCATCGCTTATGAGCTTCAACCTCAGCTCATAGATATCTTAAGAGAAATTCACGCAGGTCGTCCTGTTTTAGTCCTTGAAAATTTCAACACAGGATTTTCACAAACATGGCACTATGCCGTCGTCGTGGGCTACGATCTTAATCGTGAGGAATTGATCAGCCGATCTGGTATCAATCGACGAGAGACTTTATCCTTCAATGCTTTTGAGTATGTTTGGAAACAAGGTGGCTATTGGGCATTAGTGGTATTACCTCTTGATGAGCTTCCTGCGACGGCAAGGGAAAATCAGTTTGCTCAATCAGTGTTAGCCCTTGAAGAAAGTGGCCACTTAAGTCATGCAAAAATAGCTTATCAAACCCTAGTTAAGCGCTGGCCCAAAAATCTTATCGGACAAATAGGTCTGGGAAACACATCTTATGCCCTCGGTGATCTTAAATCGGCAAAACTAGCTTTAACACAAGCGATCCAAAATCATCCAGAGAGCGCTATGGCTCACAACAACCTTGCTCATGTTTTAGCTGATTTAGGCGACATGAAAGAAGCAATCAAAACAGCAGAAAAAGCAGTGAGCTTAGGTGGTCCGCTTTTGGAGGATACAAAAGCAACACTCAAAGAGATTGAACTCAAAGAGAGAAATTTAAAACTTAGGTCTAAGAAGAAATAAGTCGGTGTGATTTATGTTTTAAGTGTCGGGGGAAGATGGCTTGCAATAAGGGCTTGCATGTCATCATGAATTTTTGGGGAAGAAACTAAAATATTGCCCGATGTGAGCCATCCTGATTGGCCAGAAAGATCAGTCACGATACCTCCCGCTTCTTGGATTAAAAGTCCACCAGCGGCAATATCCCAGGGTGACAAGCCAATTTCCCAAAAACCATCTAGAGCGCCACTCGCCACATAAGCTAAATCTAGCGCTGCGGAGCCGGCACGGCGAATACCCGTTGTTTTTTGTATCATGGATTTAAACATGTTTAGATAATCATCTAAGTATTTAAAATCACGAAATGGAAATCCAGTGCCTATGAGAGCATCTTGAAGCTTGTCGCATTTTGAAACACGGATACGCTTATCATTTAAGAATGCACCACGACCTTTGGTCGCCGTATAAAGATCATTTCGATTCGGCTCATAAATCACTGCTTGTG
>CAIRMS010000300.1 GCA_903879765.1 uncultured Flavobacteriales bacterium | reverse complement strand
TGTTAAATCTTGTGTCGTTGTTCCATTACTCCAACTATACGTATAACCCGGGACTCCTCCTGATACACTTAAATCAATGCTTCCTGTTGGTGTCCCAAAACATAAGGCAGAAGTTGGATACAAAGTCATTGATATGGCTGAACCTGGTTGATTGACAATCCCACTATAATTTGACGTACAGCCATTTAAGTCTGTGACAACGACAGAATATGTTCCGGCGGTTAGGTCATAAATATCTTGAGTTGTTTCGCCATTGTTCCACAAATATGAAAATATTGGTGTTCCACCTGTAATTGTTAAGTCAACAATTCCATTTGTATCACCAAGACATACGACATTGTATACTGTTCCCGCTATTGTTAATGGAAGCGCTGGCTGAGTTACATTAAAACTCAAGAAAACACCACAACCCAAAACATCCTCGACATTTACATAATATTGTCCAGGAGAAAGATTTGTAACATCCTCTTCCACTGCTCCTGTTCCCCAATCAAATACATATCCTGGAAATCCGCCACTTGGACTAAGGTTAATATTCCCATCAGCTCCACCAAAACAATTGACGTTTCCAACAACAGCTGAAACAGCAACAGTATTTGATGGATCTAGAATTGGAACTAATAATACCTCCGGACAACCATTGGAATCGAAAACGGTCACTTCATAATTACCATTTTGTAGAGCCGAAATATCTTGCGTAGTGGCACCGTTGTTCCAACTATATGTGTATCCAGGTGTACCACCCGAAACAGTGATATTTATTGATCCTGCAACAGAATCTAGACAATTTGCATTCGTATGAGTTTCTGTAATCACCGTTGATGACGTAGGTTCTGTAAGTCCCAAAGAAATCGTTTCTGTACAATTATTTGCATCGGTAACAACCACTGAATACGTTCCAGCAGGAAGTTGGGAAATATCTTCCGTTGTATTTCCATTCGACCATAAAAATGAGAATGGCGGAACACCACCTGAAACGACTAAATCGACTGATCCAGTTGAAGCAAATTGACATAAAATATTTTGACCTGAGATATTTAGAAATATTGGCACCGCCAAATTCTGAATGGTCACGGTTAGAGAATCCGCACAACCATTACCGTCCTCAACTTGCACTTCATAAGTGCCTCCAGGAACCGATAATTGATCTTCAACAAAAACCAAGTTGTCCCAGAAGAAAGAGTAAGGCGCCGTTCCACCTGTAGTTGTTAAATCGATTGAACCAGGGCCAAAACAACCTGCATCAGTATGAGTTTCAGAAAGTGCAAGAGGATTTTGAGGTTGCGTAACAACAAAATTGCCTGTTAAAAAACATTGATGGTCATCAACAATATTCACTGAATAGTTGCCCGCTATAAGACTATTGATGTTTTGTGTTGTCTGAGTATTATTCCACAAAAAAGTATACCCTGGAGTCCCCCCAGAAACAGCAATATTCACCGCGCCATTTGAATTTCCATAACACCCAATCGGTGTAACAAGACCGGAGAAAGATAGAGGTGCGGTTGGCTGCTGAATCGTTGCTCCATAAGATACAGTACAATTGTTTGCATCCGTTACGAGTACAGAATAAAATCCTGTAGGTAAATTTGAAAGATCTTCCGAAGTTTGTGCCGTTGACCATGAAAACTGATATCCTGGTGTACCGCCGTTCACTGCTAAATTTATCGAACCTGTTGCCTCGCCGTAACATAAAACGTCAACTTGTGTATGGGAACAGGACAATGGTTGATTTGGTTGAAGAACCGATGAAGTGAGAGAGTCAACACATCCATTTATATCCGTAACGTTTATTTCATATTGTCCAGCCACCAAGTTATTAATGGATTGATTTACTGGGCCATTTGACCAAAGAATCGAATATGGGAATACGCCACCAGTTATCGTCGCGTTAACCGAACCATTATTTCCTCCATAACACAAAACATTTTGAATGACAGAAGATATTTGAAGGTCCGAGGGTTGAGTCAATGTAATTGAGGAAACCGCGGAACATCCGTTTGCATCCGTAACTGTTACCGTGTAAATTCCAGCGCTTAATCCCGTTATAACCGATGTTGTTTGTCCGTTTGACCAAGCATATATATAAGGAGACGTTCCGCCGATTACCGTTGCACCTACAGAACCATCTGAATAATTAAAGCAGGAAATATCGTAGCCATTATAGTTAAATAAGCTTAAGGTTGAAACAACCAATGAGTCGGGTTGAGTAATCGAAAACATGGTATCAGTGATACAGGTATTTCCATCCTGTACAGTTAAATTATAATTGCCCGGTGCCAATCCCGATAATGCGTTTGTGGTATTTGCATTAGACCATAAATAGGTGACAGGATTTGTTCCTTGCGCACTTGTTAAAATGGAACCATTTGACGCATTAAAGCAAGTTACATTGGATGAATTGACCAAAGAAACGATGGGAAGGGGATTAACTACAATACTATTTGTTACGTTGTTAAATGTACACAAGGAACCATTGAACGAAATGTCTAGTTCATATACCCCTGAATTTAATAAGCTAATATTTGAAACAAAAGGATTGTGAATCGTTGATGTAAAACCTTGTGGTCCCGACCAAAAATAATTAGCCCACTGGGAATAAGCAGCGGTTAACTGTAGCGTGTCACCAGGGCATAATGGGTCGTTCACCGAAAAGTCAACCGAAGGACAATTGACAGTAGAAATTGTTAATTCATTATTAGAAGATGTTGGACAACCAAAAGCATCATATACATCTGAAGTTCCATTGTTTGTAACAAGGTTTCCAGATAAATTCCCGGTTCCGAAAATGTACGCTTTATTTTCTAAGGTACTATCACATGAAAGAATCAAGCAATCAGATGAAACTTGAACTTGGAAACGAATTGCGGTACTATCAATCCCTGTAGGAGAGTTAATCATCTGTCCACCAACAGAAGAAGTTGCACCAGTTCCTACTCTTGTTTTAATAACTCTATTTGCGGCGTCATATTCTGCCTGGTCATCTCCACTGACGTCTGTCTTAGGACCACTAAATGCGCCATTTAAATAGCTGATAGAATTTGGAACATAAGAAGTTCTGATATCTAAGGTATCAGTCATCAATGTATTCAATGAAATATCGGAGCCAATGTTTTTCCCAATGACTGTATATTCTAGAATATCTCCTGGTAATACGACTCCTCCGTTTAAATCATTCACATAAACGGTTGCCCTCAAGTCTGGTTCATAAATATCAATAGCAGAAGTAAGAACGCGCGTTAAGATTGTTTCAGATGATGTTGTTACACGAATATTTGCAGAGGAAGCTCCATTATTTAGGTAATTCTGAGCAGTATTATTTGGGATATATACTGATGCATCGTAGCCAAGTGTATTATTGTAGCTGGGTATTCGAAAAGGTGTGAGCACGCCATTATAGGCAATTGTACTATTAAACATATCCGTTGCATTGTGCAGAACATCTGAGACTTGCACATAATTTGATCCAACTCCGTTAAATAGTAGTTGATCTCCTGTTTGAGACCTGTCTCCGTCATACGCTATCACACCCAATTCAAAATTCACACCGCCAGATAATGGCGTTAAAAATCCTGAAATTGGTATTGTTACCGTATTTGAAGCTGTTCCCTGACTAACATTTGCCAAGCCGTCAAATACAGTTAAGTTTTTATATGATTCAGCAGTGTTTTTATAGACCACTACAATTGTCCATCCACCGAATAAATTGGTGGAATTCACCTGATTAATCTGATCCGCAACAGTAAAACGCGCCTTAATTCCGGCAGATTGAACGATTGAAGTAATTTCTTTAAAACAAAAATAAGTAACGGCACCTGTGGTGTTGTTGATTGTTTGATCTGCTATTAACTGTTGGTAACTTCCGTTCCCAACTTTTATTTTTATTTGACTGCGATTGGCGTAGTTCGTTGTAGAGGTGGTAATCTTACCGCCCCAATATAAACCTGCCCATGAAATTTCCGAGCAATTTGCGAGATTTAAACTATCGCTAGAAGACATGAAAGTGGTTGGGTCACCATCAATGTCAACATAACTCATGGTAAAATTATTATTTTGTGATGTTCCTGATGGCGGGATCTGGTTTTGACCACTTGTACAACTTGTACCAGAATTACACGTTACAGAAACATTGGAAACAAAACGAATACCTCCTTTTTGTTGAATTTGTTCTCTGATGGAAAATGGACTTACGACCTGAGAAAAGACATGAACGGAAAAGCTACCTAATAAAAAAATTAAGGAGAAAAAGAGAACATGAAGCCTTAATGTATAGTAACTTTTCAAATCATTCATAGCTTTTTGGAGAGTTTACAGCTTGATTATAACGAATTTGGAGGCAAAAGGTTGCCAAACATTAGATTACTTTTACATCTTTTACTTGTGCTTAATTAAAGTGGGATATTTCCGTGCTTCTTTTTGGGCAAATTCTCGGCCTTTTTTTCCAACATTTTAAATCCATTTATCAGTTTTTGACGCGTTTCATTGGGCAAAATAACATCATCAATGATTCCTCTTTCTGCTGCTCTGTATGGATTAGCAAACGTTTCAGCGTACTCTGCTTCTTTCTCTAACCATTTTCCTTGTGGATTCTCAGCCGAAGAGATCTCTCTTTTGAAAATAATTTCTGCAGCACCCTTTGCACCCATCACAGCGATTTCTGCAGTAGGCCAAGCAAAACTTAAATCTGCACCAAGGCTTTTTGAATTCATCACACAATACGCACCACCATAAGCTTTTCTCGTTATCACGGTGATTTTTGGAACCGTAGCTTCTGCAAATGCATAGAGTAGTTTAGCTCCATGGGTGATGATTCCACGCCATTCTTGATCCGTTCCAGGCAAGAATCCTGGCACATCTTCAATGACCAAAAGTGGAATATTGAAGGAATCACAAAAACGGACAAAACGCGCGCCTTTTCTCGAAGCATCAATGTCCAAAACTCCAGCCATTGCAGCAGGTTGATTAGCGATAATCCCAATTGTTTTTCCTTCCAAGCGAGCAAATCCAACGACAATATTCTTCGCAAAATCCTCTTGAACCTCTCTAAAACTCATGTCATCAATGATGCAATCAATGACTTTCTTGATGTCATACGGAGTATTCGTATTATCCGGAATAATTTTTTCTATGTTTGTTCCTTTGGACTTCGAAAATTCAAAAACACTTGGCTCCGGAGCAAGTTCGTATGAATTCTGTGGCAAATAAGTGATTAAATCACGGGCTTTTTTAATACACTCCATATCATTGGATGCCGTAAAGTGATTCACCCCCGACTTTTCCGCGTGTGTTTTTGCACCTCCTAGATCTTCGGAAGTCACTTCTTCATGTGTCACCGTTTTTACGACATTTGGACCTGTGACGAACATGTACGAAGTTTCTTCCACCATAAAAATAAAATCTGTTAATGCAGGAGAATAAACGGCACCTCCAGCACAAGGACCCATAATCAGGGAAAGTTGTGGCACCACTCCTGATGCTCTTGTATTTCGGAAGAAAATATCTGCGTATCCACTCAATGAAACAACCCCTTCTTGAATACGTGCGCCTCCAGAATCATTCATTCCTACGATAGGTGCGCCATTTTTCATAGCAAGGTCCATAATTCGACATATTTTTGCCGCTTGTGTTTCTGATAAAGAACCTCCTAAAACTGTAAAATCTTGAGAATAAACATAAACTAGGCGACCATGTACTGTACCAAAACCAGTGATAACACCATCTCCAGGAAATTTTTGTTTATCCAATCCAAAGTTGCTTGAACGGTGCTCCACAAATGCACCAATTTCATTGAAGGAACCTTCATCAAGCAAAAGCAAAACACGCTCTCTTGCAGTTAGTTTTCCTTGTTGGTGTTGTTTTTCTATGCGTTCTTTTCCGCCTGCCTGAGCCAATTCTGCTCGTTTCTGAGCTAAAACTAAATTTCTATCCATATCTACTACTAAGTAGACAAATTTAAGGAAATTAACGCGGAAAAAAAGTGCTTAATTTATCGGTGAATAAGGTGATTGCCGTAAAGCCACTGAGAAGTACTAAAAAACTCACCGTTTCACTCATTTCAACGAAAGTCAAAAAGAGAATCATGAACAGAAACAGCGTAAAATAAGCGCTTAACTGTGTCGTATGAAAATACCAATGCTGAACATGCATTTCATCAGTAAAAAGTTTGGTATTCAATTTATACCGTAATCGTTCAGTGAGTAAAACGATGGGGATTAGAATAAATCCTTGTGCAATGCCCATGTCGTTGAACCAGAAAAAATCATTCATTTCCTTTAGAAAATTAATTTTTGGGTGTAGCGTATAGACATAGAAATGAACCGCAAGCACACAAAGCACAAACGATGATGCATGAATAACATACGATCTTGATGGGAGTTTTACTCGTTGACGAATAGCTTTTATACGGACTAAGCCCGAGACTTCTTTAGATACTTGATCTAGTAGGAAAAAAAGGCAGATGAAATAGATGCTCCAATTCCAAAAAAAGAAACCAATAATCGGAATACCAATATCCCCAATGAGTGAACTTATCTTCTCCTGACGATTCATCGTTTATTCTTCAGAACAGCTACTCGTTCTTTGGTTAGTGCGTAATCTGGATCTATTTTCAACACTTTCGAGTAAGCAAAAAGTGCATTTGTAATGTCGTCTTTCGACTCATAGGCTAGTCCAAGGTTATGGTAAGAAGGAACATGTTCTTGATTCACTTTAATGGCTTTTTTATAATAATAAATTGCGGAATCCAACTGAGGTTTATCGAATTGGTAGATGCGGGCAATGTGAAAAAACGCATCGACATAAGTCGTATCAATCCTAGCCATTTTTCGGTATAAATTCAACGCTTGATTCGTCTCTCCTAGATTTTCTTTCGCGTAAGCAAGTGCATAGATTACTTCTGTATTTCGCGGCTCCAACTGGTAGGCTGTTGTGTATTTTTCCATTCCTAATTTAGCATCTCCACTTAGTTCATACAAAACAGCCAAAGACAAATAAGCCATGGTGCATTTTGGGTCAATTTGAACAGCAGTTTCATAAGAAGAAATAGCCAATTTTAAATCTTGTTTCAGGCGGTAATTTGTCCCCTTTAAAATGTAAGCGTCTCTGTATCTTGGATTAATGCGCAAGGCTTTATTGATGTAAATAAAGGAATTATCCATGTCCTCTAGCATTGTATACGTATTTGCTAAACCAATCAATGCTTTTACACTTTTTGGATTTGCTTTAACGAGAGTCTTATACATTAAATGACCACGCAACATATCATCAGCTGATCGCGATGGTTTATTAATAAGTGCTTCGGCATACAATACGCGCGTGTCAAACGAAACACTATCCAAGCGGTATGCTTTCGCAGCGATTTCTAATGCTTTTTGATACTGAACTTTTTCGATCAATTCGTTTCCTTTCTTCACCAGAAGCTCGACACTATCTGGATAAAGTGTAATTAACCGATCAAGCGTCAGTTTTGACGTATCGATTTTTTTTGGAGTATCACCACAACCGAATAAGAGAGTTGCTAGTATTGCTGGAATAAGGATAAATAATGAACGCATAAACAAAAGTAAGGATTTTGAATTGGAATTAATCTTACCTACCTTTGTAAACGAATTTTTTACACATGAAGGTTAAACTACTTGGATTATTTATCGTCTTGATTTCCTTTTCTCAAGATCTTCTTGCGCAGGGATGTTCACAATGTAAACTCTTGGCTGAGCAAAATGCTAGTTTGGACGAAGATTCATTCGGATCAAATATCAATGGTGGAATTCTATACCTGATGGTTATCCCCTATTTACTATTGATGTTTTTATTTAGAAAACAGATCGTTGGGTTTATAAAAGGTTATTTCTCTAAAAAAGCCTAAGTCCAGCGAACGGTTATTTTCCCCATTGACCTTCCACTTTCCAGAAAATCGTGCGCTTCATTGATTTGGTCTAATTCATAGACACCACCAACGTGCGTTGTTAGCTCATTTTTTCTATATAATTCAGTGACTTCGTTCAAACAGTTCGCTATTATTTCAGGATGTGCGTCAGCGATCTTTAGCATATTCACACCTATCAAACTTTTTGACCTCATCATTAACTCAATAGGTAAAATAAGCCCCATGTCGAAGAGGAATTTCAATTTAGAGAAAATGCCAAATTTTCCCCCAACCATTTGCGATCCACCGAAGAGAAATAAGCGGCCATTTGGACCAAGAAACTGCATGTCCTTTTTAATTGTATCGCCAGCAACTGGATTAAAGCTAGCGCTTAACAGATGACTTCCAAGGAGCTTTTTAAGTTCAGCTTGATAGTCGCTTGTTTTATAATTAATGACATGGTCGGCGCCTAGATTTAGTGCTAATTCTCTTTTTTCCTCTGAACCGATTTTCGCATAAACGATGGCACCCTTTCGCTTGGCTAATTGAATGAGTAGCGAGCCTACACCGCCCGCGGCGGCATGGATCAAGACGTGTTCATTTTTACGAATGGGGGAAATGAAATCGGACATATAATAAGCGGTAACACCTTGTGTTGACAAGGACATCGCTATTTCTGCAGGAAGGCCATCAATTTCAACAATGGC
>CAIRMS010000299.1 GCA_903879765.1 uncultured Flavobacteriales bacterium | reverse complement strand
TTTTAGCGGATGCCTTCTCCTGTTTTTTCGCATGTTGATTTTGACAGAATAATCGAATAACTAAAAAACAAAAGCCTTGGCAACATCAAATAATTCAACCCGAATTAATTTTGCTTCAAGCAAAAATCAATTTGAATATCCGGATTTCCTGGAGATTCAATTAAAATCCTTCCAAGAATTCTTTCAGTTGGAAACAACTCCTGAGAATCGTGATAGTGAAGGTTTATTTAAGGTTTTCGCAGAAAACTTTCCAATTACCGATACAAGAAATCAATTTGTATTGGAGTTTTTAGACTACTTTGTTGATCCACCAAGATATTCTATTGAAGAATGTATTGAACGCGGATTAACTTACAGTGTTCCTTTAAAGGCTAAATTGAAATTATATTGTACAGATCCTGAACACGAGGATTTTGAAACCATCGTACAGGATGTTTACTTGGGTACAATTCCTTATATGACTCCAAAAGGGTCTTTCGTTGTAAATGGAGCTGAACGTGTAATCGTTTCCCAGTTGCACCGATCACCAGGTGTGTTCTTCGGTCAAAGCCGTCACGCTAATGGTACAAAATTGTATTCTGCTCGTATTATTCCATTCAAGGGTTCTTGGATTGAATTCGCGACAGATATCAATAACATCATGTATGCTTACATCGATCGTAAGAAAAAATTGCCGGTAACGACACTGTTCCGTGCAATTGGATACGAAACAGATCGTGATATCCTAGAGATTTTTGGATTGGCTGATGAAGTCAAGGTCAATAAAGCCAATTTGAAAAAATTAGTGGGACGTCGTTTAGCTGCACGTGTGTTAAAAACATGGATTGAAGATTTCGTAGATGAAGATACAGGAGAAGTTGTGTCTATCGAACGTAACGAGGTAATCCTTGATCGTGAGTTAGTAATCGGTGAAGAGCATTTAGATTCTATTATGGATTCTGGTGCAAAATCATTGATTTTACATAAAGAGGACGGTAATTCTACGGATTATACCATTATCTATAATACATTACAAAAAGATACGTCCAACTCTGAAAAAGAAGCGGTTGAACACATTTACCGTCAATTACGTAACGCAGATCCGCCCGACTATGAGACGGCAAAAGGAGTGTTTGAGAAATTATTCTTCTCAGATGCACGTTATGATTTAGGTGAAGTAGGTCGTTTCCGTTTGAACAAGAAACTTGGTTTAGATGATTCTGAAGAGTCTCGTGTTCTTACAAAAACTGATATCATCAACATCATTAAATATTTGATCGAGTTGATTAACTCGAAAGCAGATATCGATGATATTGACCACTTGTCAAATCGTCGTGTTCGTACAGTTGGTGAACAATTGTATGCGCAATTCGGTGTTGGTCTTGCAAGAATGGCAAGAACGATCCGTGAGCGTATGAACGTTCGTGATAATGAAGTATTTACTCCAATTGACTTGATCAATGCGAAAACACTTTCGTCAGTGATTAACTCATTCTTTGGAACGAATCAACTTTCTCAGTTTATGGATCAAACCAATCCACTTTCTGAGGTAACACACAAGCGCCGTCTATCGGCTCTAGGACCAGGCGGACTTTCTCGTGAAAGAGCAGGATTCGAGGTTCGTGACGTTCACTATACACACTATGGTCGTCTTTGTACGATTGAAACACCAGAAGGACCAAACATTGGTTTGATTTCATCTTTGTGTGTATTTGCGAAAGTGAATAAATTAGGATTCATCGAAACTCCTTACCGTCGCGTAGAAAATGGTAAAGTTGTATTAAATGAAGAACCAGTTTATTTAGCAGCTGAAGAAGAAGATTCAAAAATGATCGCACAAGCAAATGCTGTGATGGATGATAAAGGAAACTTCTTGTC
>CAIRMS010000298.1 GCA_903879765.1 uncultured Flavobacteriales bacterium | reverse complement strand
CTCCATCCAATCCGAACTTCCTGACGCTACCATCTCACTTCACAATATCACCGGTCAAGATATCTGCCAAAACCAAGACTTGACACTCGATTATACGGTCTACAATGTCAATTCCAATGATACCTTGCTTGCTGGAACACCTATTTCAATCTATGCCAATGACAGCATCTTGCTTTCAACGTTTTTATTGCCCAGTAACATTCTCATAGGTGATAGTTTGAGTTTAAGCACATTGGTGACCATTCCATCTAGTATTGCTAGTCCCTTTAGTTTGAGTATGGTGGTGAACCAGAATAGTACGCAATTAAGCGTGTATCCCGAGAGTAATTTTGGGAACAATGTTTCGAATGATTCAACGATTTCACTCACTACCATTGTTTATCCGAATTTTGGGAATGTTGGTCCCTTTTGTCAAGGAACGAGCTACACCTTGCCATCTGTCTCTTTAAACAATGTCGATGGCGTTTGGTCGCCTGCTTTCGATAACCAAAGTTCAGGAACGTATTACTTTTTACCGAACGACACGACCTGCAATCAACCTTTGCAATTAACTGTGCAGATTGTCCCGCAGACGACGCCACTCTTCAATTTCGCAACTAGCTTGTGTCAGAATGACAACTTGCTTTTTCCGGTTTCCACGCAAACAGGCGCCTTCGGAACGTGGTCTCCAGCTTTTGATAACCAGAACACGACCACTTACACCTTCACACCAACGATTTCAACGCCAGCATTGGGTTGTCACACACCAGCACAACACACGGTGAGTATTATTCCATCAACGGTTCCTACGTTTAGCTTGATTGATTCCATTTGCTTGAACGGACAACTGACGTTTCCAACTGTTTCTGTGAATTCCATCACGGGAACATGGTCGCCAGCTTTTGATAACCAAAACAGCGCAACATATACCTTTACGCCAGATAATAGTAACACTGCGTCCTGCCTTTTTTCAACACAACATACTGTGGTAATTGTCCCACCAACAACTCCGAATTTTTCCCTTGTGAATAGTTTGTGTGAAGGAACTTCGTTTGTTTTTCCAACAACAAGTTTGAACAGCATTTCTGGAACCTGGACTCCAGCTTTCAATAATCAGGTGACTACAAATTACACCTTTACTCCCGACACAACTTCTGTTTTGAGTAGTTGTTCACCAAATGTTACGGAAAGCATCGCGATCATTCCAACTCTTTCACCAAATTTTAACTTCGCTGATTCCTTGTGCGAAGATGCAGTTTTCAATTTCCCCGATGTATCCATTGAGGGTATCACCGGGATATGGACACCCACCTTCAACAACCAAACCACACAAAACTATAACTTCACCCCAAGTTCACTTGGAATCGTCAGTACAAGTCAAGGTTTGCGATGCCCACAGATCGTGAATCAAATCCTAACAATTCTACCAAATCCAATTGCGGATTTCACGCCACAATATTCCGTTTTGCCACTGTACATGCCAAGTACCATCTTGGACAACAACTCTTTGAATGCCTACTTTTTTAACTGGAATTTCGGAGATGGAACAAGCAACGACAGTATTTTCTCGCCCGAACATACCTTTCCAGAAGAAGCAGGATCCTACTTGGTCAGCTTGCAAGTAAGCAATCAAATCGGTTGTTTCGATACCACGTCACAAGTCATTGTCATTGAACACGATCCTGTGGTATTCATTCCCAATGCCTTCACACCAGACGGTGACGGTTTGAACAATGAGTTTACAGCGATTTTTCCCGAAAACATGAAATTGGCGAGCTTCGAAATGTACATCTACGACCGTTGGGGAGAATTGGTCTTTTACAGCCAAAATCCCAAAGAAGGTTGGGATGCTTCCCTCGCAGGCTTCGATGCACCCGATGGCGTTTATTCATATTTGGTAAAATACAAAGAGCTGGGTTACGTGAATAAATTTCAGGTGACGGGTAGTGTGGTGGTGATTAGGTGATGTATTGTCGCAGCAGTACAACTGCAGCGTAACGGTGGTTGCAGTTCTATTGTCGCAGCAGTGTAACTGCAACGTAACGGTTATTCTGCTGAATTTCAACAGCAAAGAATCTAACTAGAAATCAAAATTAAATCATAAGCCATTAAGCGGGTATTTAAATGTCCGTGATCCAAAATCCCGGCATATCTCTTTTCTTCTTCCACATCTTTAAAAATGTAGTTGAATCCATTTTTTAAGTAAAATTCTATTGGACCATTTTTATTATAAGAGTCAACAACAATGAACCTGCAGCCCGTTTTGTTGTCTGGTTCAATGAACCAAGATTTAATAAATTCGATTAATTCGCGTCCGATTCCTTTTCCTTCGAAATTCATACTAACTCCCAGTCTACCAATTAAAACAGCAGGATAACTTTTGAGTCCTCTCTTTTGATTTGAAATCCTTCTACTTAAACGATTTTTATCTGTCTTTGAAATAATATTAGCTCTTATGCTGTCATTAGAAATGGTAAATGCACAAACGATTTGAAGAGGATCTTCATCAAGAGTAAAGCAATATGATTTCCCGAATAAATCATTTCGATAGTTAATAAAATCGCTTGCGAAAAACTCACGTAAATCAGGATCATCACAATAAAATGGATGACATTTTTCACTTAATTCTTTGCTAAGAACTTGAAAGGAACAAAAATCCGCTAAAAAAGACATAAAATGTGTTTACTTCATTTTAGCTTTTTCCAAAATTTTATTTGCGGTTAATACTTGTTTTGAGAAATCAACAGAACCTTTTCTTTTTGCGGCAGACGTAGCTTTACGGACAAATGCTTCTGCTTCTTTGCCTGTTAAGGTTGGAATACTTTT
>CAIRMS010000297.1 GCA_903879765.1 uncultured Flavobacteriales bacterium | reverse complement strand
GAAAAATACATTGAGAAAAATCCAAATGAAAAATCAATCTTGGATATTTTGTACAAAACAAACACGAAACTTGGCCGTATCGAAAAAGGGCAAGAGTACAAAAAACGCTTGGAAGAACTCAAAAAACTATAACATTTTGTAATAAATAAAAGGAGGCTGCCCGATTTCGGGCAGTTTTTTTATGCCTAAAAAAATCGCAGTTATTGGTGGAGGTTTCTCCGGAACAATGGTAATCCGTCAATTAATTGACCATGGATTCAAGGGTACGATTCACCGTTTTATTCAAGAGAATTCCGAGACAGGAGGTCCGGCGTACAAAAACAACTCCGCACCCCTACTTCTTAATGTTCGCAATCAAAATATGAGTGCGTTTCCCGATGACCCATCTCATTTCGTTCGATTCCTTGAATTACATTTTCCAGAACACGCTTTGCCAAATAACTTTGTTCTACGCTCCATTTATGGCCATTATTTGAAATCAATTTGGGATGAAACAAAAGACTTGTCAAAAAAGGCTGAAATCCAATTACAATTAGTTTCGTCCTTTCAAGTAGACCACGAGGAATACGACGCGATTGTATTAGCTACCGGCAATGAACTTCCACGAATTCCAACGGGTCTTTCCACTAAAGTCATTGCTTCCTCTTTCTACCAAGGAAATCCCTGGGAAATTGATTTTAATAGCATTCAGCACGAACTTCCCATTTTCATATTGGGAAATGGCCTTACAATGGTCGATACCGTTTTAAGTTTAAGACAAGCCGGATTCCAACAGAAAATCGTGGCTTTATCTACTCATGGATTCAACATGCTTGTTCATCCTGAAAATGAAGTGCTCACCCAACAAGTAAGTGCACCAGTACAACAAGATTTACATTCCTTGGTTCATTTCTTCAATATCCAAAGAAAAGGACTTTCTCACGCACAATTCTTATTGCTTGTCGACTCTTTTAGACCTTACTTTTCCACCTGGTGGCAAAGATTTTCACTCGATGAAAAAAAGCTATTTATTTCTAAATTTCGTCATGTTTGGGGCACGATTCGACACCGAATTCCCACTCAAATCGCTCAAAAAATCAACGAAGAACGAATAAGTGGTCAATTAGTCGTGCAAGCTGGAAAACTGCTGTCTTTTCAAGAAAATGGTCAATTCGCACAAATTGCATATACATCAGACAACAAAGTAATAAATGGAGACTTCGCATGCCTTATTAATTGTACTGGCCCAGAAACAGACATCACAGTGATGTCAAACCCCGTAATTAAAGACTTGCTTTCTAAGCAGTGGATTTTACCAGATTTGATTCGTCAAGGAATTGACATACAAGCAGACACTCACCTTGCACTCGGGAATTCCCCAATGAAAATTTACGCAATTGGAAATCTATGCAAAGGAACCTTGTGGGAAAGTACCGCAGTTGGGGAACTTCGAGCTCAGGCCAAATTGATTGCAAAAGGCATTTTAGAAAGTAAATAATGGATTTATTTTCTTACATTTGACTTATGGAATTTATACATCCAGAACGCCTTTGGCTTCTTACTTTATTGCTTATTCCAATCATCATTCACCTTTTTCATTTTCGACGACAAAAGGTACTTTACTTTTCTTCGCTAAAATTTATTAGATTCATTGAGCAAGAAAATAAATCCACGCAAAAATTACGTCACTTATTGGTTCTAATCAGTCGGTGTTTAGCCTTGATATTTATTGTTTTAGCATTTTCACTTCCGATTATCCCCTTAAATCAAAATGCAAACAGCGGAGGGAAAAATGTCTTGGCAATCTATGTCGACAACTCATTTTCAATGACTGCTATCGGTGAAGAAGGAGAGCTACTTTCTGAAGCCAGGGAAATGGCAAAACGCATGCTCGACAAAACACCATTGGAAACACGAATTTTATTGTTCACGAATAAAATGGACGGTGTCGAACAGCGCTTACTGACAAAAATGGAAGCGCTTTCTTACCTCGACAAAATTGAACCTACGTCGATTCGTCGCAATTTAGATGATGTCATTTCTTGGCAGAAGTCATTTTTAGACAAGGAAAACGCCGAAGTGGAACGTATCAAAACGCGTCAAATCGTTCTCCTTTCTGATTTTCAATCCAGTACTTTTCAAACTGAGAACTTAAAAGAAGATAAAGAGTCTAATTACTACGCATTTCAGTTAGTCCCTCAAGATCCAGGGAATTTATACATTGATTCCGTTTGGTTTTCGACACCTGTTCACAAAGCAGGGGAACCAAATGAATTATTTGTACGCTTAAAAAACGACTCGGAATCCGAACGTGTAAACCTTGAATTAAGCGCGAAAATCGGCACGCAGAATAGAGCCATGTTTTTAGATGTTGCTCCAAATGAACAGCGAACAACGAGCTTTCCTTTTACAGAAAAGGAACCCGGATTCAAAACAGGAATAGTAAGTATCAGTGATAAGCAACTATATTGGGACGATGATTTTTATTTCGCCTATGAAGTAGCCAAAAGTGCTGAAGTCTTGATTTTAAACAGTGAAAATGCCAATCAAAAAGTAGCTCAAGTATTTTCGGTTGAACCATTCTACCATACATCATCCATTTCAAGTAACAATTACACCAAGGATTTACTGAAAAACACCAACCTCGTTGTTTTGAACGGACTAAACGAAATACCATCAGGTTTAAGTACTGACCTGAAGGAATTCCACGAAAAAGGAGGAACGGTATTCGTTATTCCTGGGAATCAAATAAAGCGCAACGATTATGCAGACGTGTTATCAGGTTTAGAATTACCTTCCTTGGGGGATGTGATGACAGATGGATTAAAACTTGACGATATCCGCTACAAAGATCCTTTTTTCATTGGGGTTTTCGAAAAGGAAAATCAGGCCTTAAATTTACCAAACGTTCGAAAAGCTTACCGTGTCAATTCAACAAGTGGTTTTCAACTTTTGAATTTCCGCAGTGATGCTCCGCTTTTAGTGCGTTCAGGAATGAAATCATTCCTCTTAACAACTGCATTACAAGAAGACTTTGGTAATTTCACTGCAAATGCCATCTTCCCAACAATTTTATTGCGTGCAGGTGAATTTTCTTCTCAAAACTTTCCTTTATTCGCAACAATCGGCGTTGATGCCAGTATTCCAATCCAACAAGAAGTAAGCAAGGAACAGCCCTTAAAACTTGTCAGCGGGAAAAATTCGTTTATTCCAAGTACACGTCAAGCAAATGGACAAACGAAAATTTCTATTGCCGGAATGGAGGCGATTGAGCGATTGAAAGCTGGAACCTATTACATTCAAAACGAAGATACGCTCGGACTTCTTGCTGTAAATTACGACCGAAAAGAATCTGTGATGAAGCAGCAATCTTCTGATGAAATAATCAATGGTCTTGAAGAAAAAGGGATCAAAAACATTAAATTTAACAGCGTGAAAGACGGTCAAAGCCTGGCTCAAATTCAAATCGACAAGCCAATTGAATATTGGCGCATCTTTTTGCTTTTAGGACTTTTGTTTGTCTTAACAGAAATGACATTAATTAAATTTTGGAAATGAAAATCCTAATTAAAAACGCAAAAATAATCGACCAGACTTCTTCCCATTTTGGAAATAGAATGGACATTCTTGTTGTCGATGGTCACATTGTTAAAATCGAAACAAACATTGTGGACTCCGATGCCATCCAAGTTGCCTCCACTGACTTACATGTCTCCATGGGCTGGGTTGATTTGAAGGCAGATTTTTGCGACCCAGGAATGGAACATAAAGAAACCATTCAAAGTGGACTTGATGCTGCTTCCATGGGAGGATATACGCACGTTCATGTCGTTCCCGGAACACAACCGTGCATCGATGGAAAATCGCAAATTGCCTACTTGTATCAAAAAGCAGAAGGACACAGCACAAGGATTCATGCATTAGGAGCCTTAACAAAGGGCTTGAAAGGTGAAGAATTGGCTGAACTTTATGACATGTATCAATTCGGAGCAAAATTATTCACAGACGATACACACAGCGTATCATCAGGGATTATGTACCGTGCGTTATTATACACCAAAAACTTCGGTGGAAAAGTGTTAGCCTTTAGCCGAAATGAATCGTTAGCAGGAAAAGGACAAGTAAACGAAGGAGAAGCATCGACAAGAACCGGATTAAAAGCTGATCCAGCGATTGCTGAAATCATTGAAATGGAACGAAATTTACGCTTACTCGAATATACGGACGGTAGCATTCACTTAAGCGGACTTTCCACAGCGGAAAGTGTTCGTCTAGTGAGAGCTGCTAAAAAACAAGGATTACATGTTACGGCGGATGTCCATGTGATGAATTTATGCTTTACGGAACAAGCAATGTTGGACTTTGACTCGCACATGAAAGTTTTACCGGTTCTACGCAAAGAATCTGATCGATTGGCATTGTGGGAAGGATTAAACGATGGAACAATTGACACCGTTGTAACGGACCATCGTCCAGCCGATACTGAAGAAAAAGAACTTGAATTTGACCTTGCTAATTTCGGTGCGCCACAATTAGAAACGTGCTTTGCAGCCATCAATTCCAGCAAAGAGCTTGACTTAACGACGTTTATCTCAGCATTGAGTCAACGCAGTAGAGAAATTGCAGGCATTCAACTAACGAGCATTGAAGAAGGAAATACAGCCGATTTAAGTATTTTTGATCCAAGTCTGCCATTTGAATGGTCAGCTGAATCAAAACATCAGCGATTCAGTCCATTTAAAAATAAAGAGATGAAAGGGAAAGTCCTTGGAATTATAAACGGCGCTCAAGCAAGCCTACAAATCGCATAAGGTGTCGAAGAAGTCTTTCATCAATCAGTTTTTTAAAGAAAACAAAATGGTTGGATCCCTGATTCCGAGCTCGCGTTTTCTTGCTGTAAAAATGCTGAAAAACATACCTTTTGATGAGGCAAAAGTCATCGTAGAACTTGGGCCAGGAACAGGAATATTTACGGAGAAAATCATGAAACGCTTAAATCCGAACACACATCTTGTGGTGATCGAATTAAACGACGTTTTTTATAACAACCTAGCGGCGAAAATAAAACAAGAAAATTGCCACATCGTTCATGGATCAGCCGGTGATTTAGAGAAAATACTTTCTGACTTAGGATTGGGCAAAGCAGATTGTGTTGTCTCTTCCCTCCCACTTTCAAATTTCCCAAAAGAATTACGTGTCAGCATCATGCAAGCAGTCCTTCATTGCTTGATCCCAACTGGTACCTTTATTCAGTTCCAATACACTTTGCAATCCAAAAAACACTTCAAAAGTTTATTCAAACACGTTTCCATCGATTACGCTGCTTTCAACTTTCCACCAGCCTTCGTTTATTGCTGTTCGAATAGCTGATTTCTTTTGCGTATCTTTGCGCAAAATTTGAAGCATGTTAAGTGTAAATAACCTATCCCTCCAGTTCGGAAAACGTGTTCTTTTCGACGAAGTAAATGTAAAATTTGTCAATGGCAACTGCTATGGTATCATTGGCGCGAACGGAGCGGGAAAATCTACTTTCCTTAAGATTTTAACGGGTGATCAAGATCCAACGACAGGACGTGTAGAACTCGAGCCTGGAAAACGTATGGCGTTCTTGAAACAAAATCACTTTGAGTTTGATAAAGTTCAAGTTCTTCAAACCGTGATCATGGGACACAAACGTCTGTATGAAATCATGGTAGAGAAAGATGCACTCTATGCAAAAGAAGATTTTACGGAAGCAGATGGAATGAAAACCGCTGAATTAGAAGGTGAATTTGCCGATCTTGAAGGATGGAATGCTGAAACAGATGCTGCTACTTTACTCAGTAACTTAGGAATCGATGAATCGAAACATTACCTATTAATGGAAGATCTTTCGAACGATTTAAAAGTACGTATCTTACTTGCACAAGCTCTTTTTGGAAATCCAGATGTATTGATTCTCGATGAGCCAACAAATGACCTTGACTTGAAAACAATTTCTTGGTTAGAGGATTTCTTGTTAGACTTTAGAAATACGGTGATTGTTGTATCGCATGACCGTCACTTTTTAGATACGGTGTGTACACACATTTGTGACATCGATTATAGCAAAATCAATATGTTTACTGGTAACTACTCGTTCTGGTACCAATCGTCTCAGTTAGCAACAAGACAACGTTCAGACAAAAACAAAAAATCAGAAGAGAAGAAAAAGGAACTCTTGGACTTCATTGCACGTTTCTCAGCGAATGCCTCGAAATCCAAACAAGCAACGAGTCGTCGTAAAATGCTCGACAATTTAGATTTGGAAGAAATCCAACCATCATCAAGAAGGTACCCTGGAATTACCTTCCACCAAGACCGCGATGCTGGAAACCAAATTTTGAACATCGAACATTTGTCCAAAACGACTGATGGTAAAACCTTGTTTAAAGAAATAAACATCACTGTAAATAAAGGTGATAAAATTGCTTTCGTTTCAAAAGAATCGGTTGCACTAACCGCATTCTTCGAGGTATTAACTCAAAATACTAAAGCTGATACCGGTGAATTTACTTTCGGAACAACCATCACCACGGCATATTTACCAAATGACAACCACCATTATTTTGATGCGAAAGTCTCATTGATTGATTGGTTACGTCAATATGCACAGTCCGACGAAGAACGTGAAGAAGTGTATTTACGCACCTTCCTTGGACGCATGTTATTCACAGGTGAAGAAGCGATGAAACACGCAATTGTTTTATCTGGAGGAGAAAAAGTACGTTGTATGTTATCCAAAATGATGTTAGCGAAAGCTAATTTATTATTGATGGATGAGCCAACCAATCACTTGGACTTGGAATCCATTACAGCATTGAATAACGCCATGAAGGATTTTCAAGGGACCTTACTGTTCACTTCTCATGACCACGAATTAGTGAATACCGTAGCGAATCGCATCATTGAAATCACACCAAATGGTATTATCGATAAAATGATGACTTTCGATGAATATTTAGCCGACGATAAAATCACACAATTACAGCACGAATTATACGCGTAATGTCCACTCCGATTCAATACCGCATTTCTTGTTTGAACGCGCAACAGCGCTACATTCAATTTTCGGCTACCTTTCCTTGTACGGAAGATCACTTGAGTTTACATTTGGCTTCGTGGCGTCCAGGAAGATATGAATTGGGGAATTTCGCGAAAAACATCAAGGGATTTCGTGTTTTTGATGATCAAAACAAAGTACTTTCATTTGAGAAATCAACGAAAGACACTTGGCAAATTCAAACCACGAACACCCAGTTTATTCGTGTGGAATACGCCTATTATGCCAGTGAATTAAATGCCGGTTCAACTTATTTGGATGACCAGCAATTATATGTGAATCCAGTGAATTGTTTCCTGTTTGCAGATCAAACACATCGCTACGAACTCACACTCGATATTCCGACAAACTGGAAAATTGCTTCTTCTTTGAACTTTGAATCGAATCGGTGTTCTGTTGAGCATTTCGATAAACTAGCTGATAGTCCATTTATCTGTTCAGCAAAGCTTCAAAAAGAATCTTACGAAGTAAAAGGATACCATTTTCACATTTGGTTTAACAATCAAACGTTCATCCAATGGGAGAAAGTACTGGTCGATTTTGAGAAATTTACGCGTGCACAAATTGAGGATTTCACTGAATTTCCGGTCAAAGATTTTCATTTCTTGATTCAAACACTTCCCTACGCTGCTTATCATGGCGTTGAACACTTAGAAAGTACTGTCATCACACTTGGTCCCAATTACGATGTTTTCGGTACCTTGTACAAAGAATTACTCGGTGTTTCTTCCCATGAATTGTATCACGTTTGGAACGTAAAAAGCATTCGTCCAGCGGAAATGCTTCCCTACAATTTCAAAGAAGAAAATTACTCGGTTTCCGGATTTGTTTACGAAGGAATCACCACCTATTTAGGTGATTTATATTTGCTTCGAAGTGGCGTATTTAGCTTGGAACAATATTTAGTGGAACTTTCCAAACAACTACAAAAACACTTTGATAATCCAGCACGCTTCAATTATTCTGTTGGAGAATCTTCTTTTGACACCTGGTTAGACGGATACACACCTGGTGCACCCGGACGTAAAGTTTCCATTTATACTGAAGGATGCTTACTCGCGTTTGTAACGGACATGAAAATACGTGAAGCAACCAAAGATAAGTACGGGATCCAAGAGGTCATGAAACAACTCTATTTCAATTTCGCGGAAAAAGGAATAGGCTACACTTGGCAGGATTACCAACAGACACTAGAAAATGTGAGTGGGATTTCGTTCAAAGACTTTTTTGATCGATTTATTTTCGGTTCGGAACCTTATGAATCCATTTTAGTTGAGGCTTGTACGTTTTTCGGTTTGGAAATCAATCAAGTACCTTCCACAAGCTACGCCGAAGCAAGATTGGGAATGAAAGTACTACCAAAAGGACCAGATGCACAAATTATCGCCATTTATCCAGGTTCACCAGCTGATATTGGTGGACTAGCGCTAAACGATGAAATTATCGCCGTTGATAACATGCGCCTTCAAAATAACTTGGATCAATGGTTGACATACGCCGAGGAAGGAATGAAAACGGTTTTGGTCAATCGAGGTGGACGTCTAATGGAGAAATCATTGCCCGAAGTCGATCGATTCTTTTACCAAACACACAGCATAAAGAAATTGGAATTCTTGGATAAACACCAACGAAAAGCTTTTAAATATTGGTCAAATTTGTCACTCGACTAGTTGACGAAACGCATCCTTCGGGAAATTTAAAAAGCTTAACTTTTCAGTAGCCCTTGTAACAGATGTGTACAACCAACGCAAATAATTTTTTGTCTTCATTTCTTCTGGAATAAAACCATAGTCGATGTACACATGCTTCCATTGTCCACCTTGGGCTTTGTGCACCGTTACCGCGTGTGCATATTTCACTTGAAGCGCATTGAAATAAGGCGACTTCATGATTTTCTGGTAGCGTTTGGATTTGATCTTCTCGTCCGAAAAATCTTTTTCAATGGCATAAAACAATTGACTCAACTTGTCGCGCTTTAAATTCGGAGATTCCTCGGTCAGGCTTGCCGTATGAACAATCACGGTCACGCTCGGCACCTCTGGATAATCAACAAAAGATAAGTCTAGATGAACAAATTCAAATCCATATTGCTGCTCAACTTTTCTAACGCGTTCAACCCTTGCTAACTCTCCGTTCGCTATAAATCCCATGACAGAAATCGGATCCAACCAAAAATAATTATTCTTAACAATCATGAGTAGATCTCCTTTTTCCAAGACATCTTCCCTGTAGAACAAACGTTGTCGAATTTCTTGATTCCATTGATTCGCACGTTTATTCGACAGCGTTAAAACGATTGTATCCTCCACTCCTACTTGATCATATGATTGTTCGATCCATTCTTGAAATTCCGCACCTTCACAACGATAGGTACTTTGCTCGTCAATTTCTGAAATAAACGGTAATTCGTAGTTTTCCTTTTCGCGGATAAATGTCGCATTCTTTAAAATGGCTGAATTTTCTTGCACACGAACCACTTCAGTCAATTGACTAGAGAAAACCAGTACCGTTGGAAAAAATGACTCGAATGCTTCTTTATTCAATGCGATGGACTCCTCCTGACCAACGGGAGGTAACTGTCCTAAGTCACCAATAAAAATCAACTGACAATTCACCCCTTGAAAAACATAATTCATTAGGTCCATTAAAACATTCGGCCCTTCGAATTCAGACTCATTACTGATCATCGAAGATTCATCGACGAAGAACAAGGTGTTTTTAAATAAGTTCTTTGCCGGCGTAATTTTCGAATTGGTTAATTCGTTTCCTGAAAAGTAAATTTGCTTATGAATCGTACTTGCTGGATGTTTGGCGAAATTAGAGAGTACTTTTGCCGCACGTCCAGTTGGAGCCAATAATTTGAACCCGATTTTTTCTTGTTTCAAGGTCTTTACGAGGGCAGAAACCAAACTCGACTTTCCTGTTCCTGCAAATCCGGACAACTGCCAAACTTTGCGTCCATGCTCATGCATTACGAAATCAAAAAAAGTATGTACGGCGTCCGATTGATTCGAGGTGAACTCGAAACCAAAATTAGCCTGAACTGACTTGAGGTATGTTTCTCTTCTTTGATCCATTTGAACATTCATGACTACACGGATTTTTCCAAATAGAAGTCATGGGTATAAAGTTAAATATTGTAGCTTTGTAAAGCATGATTTATCTTACCTGATTCACATAAATTCAGGGGGATTTCAAAAACGATTGTGAAAAGTATATTGGACATGACTAAAAAACTATTTCTTGATTTCCAAGTCGATGTTCTTCAGATCATCTCGGAGGACATGCATGGTGAATTAAGTCATGAGCAGATTCCATTTGATATGAGCAGACCTTTTTCCATAGAAGAAGTGAAAGACCGTATTCGAGGAAAGTTGTCTGATGCCAACTTACAACATGTAACCTGGTTCGATCCAAATTTTACGCTAATTCCAATGTCTCTTTTCTCAGAACAAGAATTAGAGACTTACTACACGTTGAACTTTGGCAAACTGGATGGGAATCAAAGCCTTGTTTTTGAAAAAATGCATGAACTACAACTTGTGGTTGTTTATTCCGTTCCTTCTTGGATTTTAGAACTAGCTCAAGGTCCTTTACTTCAAAAAACAGTTCACAGTCAAATCACCTTTATACTGCACAAACAATTCCATGATCATACTCCGGATAGTACCTTTTTGGTGTTGTTCGACCATTTCTTTGTGCTTTCAGTAAAACAACAAGGTAAACTTCAACTTTGCCTACCTGCGGAATATCAAACAGAAACAGATGTTCTGTATTTTATTTTGTCAAACCATCAAAAGATGAACTTGTCAAATACGAACACACTTTCGGCATATGTACAAGGTACACATTTCGATCAAGAAGCATTTGAAGCCCTCTGGTGTCAATTTAAAGATTTCAATGATTTCAATACACACTTCTATTCTCAAGCAGCTTACCAAAAAACTATTTTGTGCGCATCATCCGTGGTTTCTTAAAAGGAAAGCGTTTCGCAACGCCTCCAAATTTTCCTTCTCGTCCAACAACCGATTTCGCGAAAGAGGGGCTTTTTAATATCCTCGAAAACCGAGTAGATATAGACGACATGGAAATCCTTGATTTATGTGCTGGAACGGGAAACATATCTTTTGAATTCGTTTCGAGAGGAGCGAAACATGTCTTGTCTATTGATAGCCATCCACGATGTGTTCAATACTTAAAAGGAAACATTCGAGATTTAGAAATCGAAGCGCAAATGCAAGTATATAAGTCAGATTGTGTCGTTTATTGTCGAAATGCTCAAAATGTTCAGTACGATTTAATTTTCACTGATCCCCCATTTCATTTACAATTTCACGAAGAATTGATTCAAACCATTTTCGATAAACAACTATTGAAAAAAGGAGGTTTACTCATCGTTGAACATGGAAAACAAACGGATTTATCTTCTTCTCCATTTTTCAGCTTTTCTCGTAACTTTGGAAATGTTCACTTTAGTTTTTTAAGCGATGAAGCGTAGCGGTTTATTTCCTGGATCATTCGATCCATTCACAAAAGGACACGAAGCAGTGGTTCTCAAAGCACTAGCTGTTTTTGATGAAATCATTATCGGTGTTGGCATCAATAGTAAAAAGCAAAGTTATTTCACTTTGGAAAGCCGCATGGAGCACATTGCTTCCTTATTCGTTGATTATCCAGCGGTTCGCGTGTGCAAGTATCAAAAGCTCACTGTTGACTTTTGTAAGGAAATTGGAGCAACACATATTGTTCGTGGATTACGCGACTCGAAAGATTTTGAATATGAAAAAACCATCGGCCATATGAACCATGCAATTTCAGGAATTGAAACGGTATTTTTCCTAACAAGTCAGGAGCATAGCGCGATAAACTCATCCATCATGCGAGAAATGCATCAAAACAATGCGGATATTTCTCCATTTGTAACTTCTACTTGGATGCTCGTTAACTAAATTCAATGAACTTGAATCGATACCTCATTTTAATTTTAATCTCCGTTGGACTTTTGAACTCTATTCAAAGTCAAACATTCATTCGTGGTATTTCCAATTGGAAAACAACAGAGATTCGAGCATATCGCGTGAATGATTTTATTTCTGAAACTGAGCTAGAGATTGGAAGGTCTAAGGTTGATTCCAATTCGATTTTTGAATTTAAAATCAATTGCACGGAAATTGAAAAAGTGATTTTAAGAGGCGCAAACTTCTACGCCTGGCTTTATATCCAACCGAAGACCAAATACTATATCGAATTACCGGAACCAACAGATTTTGTCAGTTCGACGGAACAAAACAAAGAAATTGAAATGCTGTTTTTTCGTTTGGATTCGTTAGACATCAATTACAAAATTCTTGGATTTGAAGCTTGGATGGATGAAACAATTGCGGACGTTTATCAATTGAAGGACATTCATCCCGAACAATTTATTTCCAAGGTTCGTTCATTCAAACAAGAAACATCTACACTTTATGACAAATCAGATGATCCCTTCTTTTTTAATTATGTGAAATACAGTGTTGGTTTGTCAGTAGATAATTTCAACATTATTGGGGGACCTTCAAAGATCGATAAATTTGAATTCTACTTGACAGAAGACAGCCTTCTTTACAAAAACCCTAAGTTCATAGAATATGCGGTTTCATTTTATGAAAAATACCTTTATCAATTAAACAAAGACATCCGAACGAAAGCGGAGGAAGCGTTGCGTCAAGGTTCGTTGCGTTTGTTTACTTCCGCTCTAATGGAAGATCCTTTTATTCAATCCAAAAAGCGGGCTGAATTTGTTACTATGATTATGTGTAAAGAAGCCTTTTATCAGGGCTACCTTGACCGATCACTGATTTTTGAGTTCATTATTACCTTGGCAAAGCAAAGTGAGTTTATCGAACATCAAATGATTGCAAGTGAATTGCTCAATCTATTCAAGCAAATGCAGGTCGGAATGAAAGCTCCGGATTATACCTTGTCCCCTACCAAGCATTTTCACCAATACAAAGGTAAATGGGTTTATTTGCACCATTTCGATCCTTCAAACGAACGATGTATTACGGAAATTTCTGCATTGAAAAAATTACAGCTGAAGTATGGAAACACTTTTCAATTTATCACCATCTATCCGAATAAAGAGAATTACACGAAAGCAGAACAACGCACTTTGGATGCCATTACTTGGGACAAATTTCCGCTCAACCAAAACGATGACCTTATAAAAAGCCTTCAATTGAGCAGTTATCCTTTATATGTTTTATTTGATCCAAACCTGATTTTGTATGCTTCACCAGCTCTAAGTCCAACACCAAATGGACGCTATGAAACCATTGAACGGTTTTTTAATGCAACCATTAGGCAATAGCAATTACCTCCTATAAAATCCCCAAAATGCGCCCATTGCACCTCCAAAAAGGTGAGCAAAATGTGAGATTTGAGTGTCTTTTAGAGAAGATAAAACTTCCATTCCGAAATATAAAACGACCACTAGGATAAATGTAAAAGGAATTTCTCTGTTACGGATGTTTAACAGTGTGGACAAAACAATGTACATAAAAACGAGCCCACTAAATCCAAGGAGTCCATTGTCCCAAAACAAGGTATGTAAAATCCCGGTAATCAAAGCCGTGATGAGACTCATGAATACAAAGCGCTTTGTGCCATATTTTAATTCAATAATTGGACCCAAAATCAACAGTAAGGACATATTTCCCAATAAGTGCTCGATGGAAGAATGTCCAAAAATGTAGGCCACTAAACTGATGTACCATTCCCACTCTGTAAATTGTGCGTCTCCATTCAACATGAAAACATGACTGAAATTCGTTTTAGGCATAGTCATTACTATGAAGCTCCCTAAAACACAAAGGAGGGACAAATAAAGCGTACCCTTGGATTGAAATGTAATTTTCATATTAATCTACTTTCGCACTTAAACCTTGATTCACCAGTTTCAAACACATGGCTTGAACCTCATCTATCGGTCCTGTTTTCACCAAACATTTGCCATTCGTGTGAACAATCCAAGCACATTGTTCTGCCTGAACCATTTCATGATCGCAAATTTTCATGAGACAGTAAATCACGTGATCAAAAGAATTGACATCATCGTTGTACAAAATCAATCCTCGCTCTTCAACGGTTTTTTCTTTTCGTTTAACTCGTTCTTTTGGTTCAACTACACTCATCTTTTTATTGTTTTTTTGTCCATTTAAATTGTTCTGAAGTCTGCAAAATCATCTCCTGCTGCTCTTTGTTTTCTGGATAGAAACGGAAAATCCAAACATCATTTTCTTTCCTTGCATCATAGCTAATTGCTTGTCGCAATAACCAATCATAGTAATCACTCCGACTTGGGTCTACGACAAATTCTTGAAATGGAATCTTACTTGTATTTTCTCGCATGCGTTTCATCTCGGTAAGATACAATTGTTGATTGACCGTTATGTTATTGAATAAATATTTCTCTGAAATAATGCGGTTTTTCTCTGCTTGATAGGTAAAGGTTCCAACACGATTAAATCTTTTAAGCTGTGCTAAGTAATTGTCTTCATTCACCCTTAATTCAAATTGAACGACTGAATCTTTTTTCACAACAGGAATTAGAACAGGAATTTCCACAACAGCTGAAACTTGTGGGGTATTTATCTCCATTGAAGGAGTATTTTCACCTCGTTTCTTTGGAACAATGCCAGAAGCAAGAAGTTTATTTGCCTCGCCAATTGAAATACGTTTTCCGCGGTAATATGCAACGACGTATGCATCAGGGATTCCTTTTCCTACGACAAAATTCTTGCGGTCTCGGGCTTCCGCAAAACTGGTAAACTCTCCAGAAGAATAACGGAATTGTCCTTTTTCTGTTTTTGTTACCAATAATTCGCTTACACCTTGAATCGTAGGTTTTGTCAGTGGTTTATTATAAACGGCCACTTGAACAGTGTAATATAAATCTAAATTAGCCTCCGTACTATTTGGATCCACAGCAACTGGAATGGCAACAGGTGTTTGAACTTGTGGATTGTTCTGCTGCGACAGCAATTGAGTTAAAGCAAGCTGCATTTCCTCTTTTGACTGTTTGCGGCATTGACCATTTGCTTCCAAAGCCTTTCCTTGATTATAGGACATTCTTTTTCCATCGCAATAAGCCACGATAAATGCATCTGCATACCCGAGACCTCGAATCATTGTTCTAGCCTCCACTGCATCTAAAGAACCATTGAAATATCCCGCTAAATAACAGGTTAATCCATTTGTTAACACCTCACCTGATACAGGTCCAAATTCCCTAAATAGTTGATTGGGAACTGGTTTTCTAAAGGCCCCAACTTGGACACGGAAAATTAAGCCTTCCGGTAAAGGAACATTGATCGGATGTGTTGGGAATACTTGATTCATTGTTCCAACAGTTGTCACTGCAAATGGAACTTGAACGGGTGCATTTGTCGAAAGATTTGTGGAACCGCTAACAGCCGAAACAGCTGATCTCGCTTGAACTCCATTTTGCATCATCCATTCGTATGATTCATGTTCGATAAAATCCACCAATCGTTCTTGTTGCTCTTGAAGAAGCAAATTACTTTCCTCAATGTTCTTCGTTAATTTCGCATGTCTTTCCGCGTTTTGTTGGAGTTCTTGCAATGGAATCTCGTTTTCCTGAGTCAGAAGAATTCGCATACTATCCTCCACCTGTTCTTTTGCTTGAATAAGTGAATCTAATTTCCTTAAATTTTG
>CAIRMS010000296.1 GCA_903879765.1 uncultured Flavobacteriales bacterium | reverse complement strand
TTTGGTTAGGAGCAACATCCATCAAGTTGATTTTCTCAGGTTCTACAACCGGGAAATCTCCTTCATAACGAGCTTTAACTTTTTTATCTAAGAAATTACCTTTAGCATCAACCGGAGTATTTGCCTGTGCGATAATTTTTTGTCCTTCTTCTTCTGCACTTAAATAAGTAACAGATTTTTCCATATCCACTTTACCGTTTGTTACGGTCATGTAAGGCGTTTCAATAAAACCTAATTTATTGATTTTCGCGAATACACACAAAGAAGAAATCAAACCGATGTTTGGTCCTTCAGGAGTTTCAATAGTACAAAGACGACCGTAATGCGTATAGTGAACGTCACGAACCTCGAAACCAGCACGCTCACGGGATAAACCTCCTGGCCCTAGTGCCGAAAGTCTACGCTTGTGCGTGATTTCTGCAAGAGGGTTTGTTTGATCCATAAATTGAGACAACTGATTTGTTCCGAAGAACGAATTGATAACAGAAGATAATGTTTTCGCATTGATCAAATCTGTTGGAGTGAACACCTCGTTATCACGAACATTCATACGTTCGCGGATAGTACGAGCCATACGAGCAAGACCAACACCGAACTGAGAATACAATTGTTCACCAACGGTACGAACACGTCTGTTACTTAAGTGGTCAATATCATCCACATCCGTTTTTGAGTTGATAAGTTCAATCAAATATTTGATGATACAGATGATATCCTCTTTCGTTAACGTCTTAGTAGTAAAAGGAGTATTCAGATTCAACTTTTTGTTGATTCTGTAACGGCCTACTTCACCAAGATCATAACGTTTATCAGAGAAAAATAATTTATCGATGATACCACGAGCTGTTTCTTCATCAGGTGGTTCAGCGTTACGTAATTGACGGTAGATATGCTCCACAGCCTCTTTTTCAGAGTTGGAAGTATCTTTTTGCAATGTATTGTAGATGATCGCGTAGTCACCTGCATTCACATCCTGTTTGTGGAGGATCACAGATTTAACATTTGCATCAACAATCATATCGATGTGATTATTATCCAAGATCGTTTCGCGGTCGATGATTACCTCGTTACGTTCAATAGAAACAACTTCACCGGTATCTTCATCAACGAAATCTTCGATCCATGTTTTCAAAACACGGGCAGCCAATTTACGTCCGATAGAAGCTTTAAGGGCAACTTTGCTAACTTTTACTTCATCAGCAAGTCCAAATATTTCGAGGATTTGTTTATCGCTTTCAAATCCGATAGCTCTTAATAAGGTAGTAACAGGTAATTTTTTCTTACGATCGATGTAAGCATACATCACGTTATTGATATCGGTAGAAAACTCTATCCATGAACCTTTGAAAGGGATAACCCTTGCAGAATAAAGTTTAGTACCATTTGCGTGACGGCTTTGACCGAAGAACACACCTGGTGAACGGTGCAACTGAGATACGATTACACGTTCAGCTCCATTGATAACAAAAGTACCTTTTGGAGTCATGTAAGGGATAGTACCTAAGTATACATCCTGAACGATTGTTTCAAAATCTTCATGTTCAGGATCGGTACAATACAAACGCAATTTCGCTTTAAGCGGCACGCTGTATGTTAAACCACGCTCAATACACTCTTCAAGAGAGTAGCGAGGGGGATCAATAAAATAATCTAAGAATTCAAGCACGAAATTATTCCGTGCATCGGATATAGGAAAGTTCTCAGCGAAAACTTTAAATAATCCTTCGTTTTGGCGATTTTCAGAAGTAGTTTCCAACTGAAAAAAGTCTTGGAACGATTGAAGTTGAATATCTAAAAAGTCAGGATAATCGATTTGACTTTTAATAGATGCAAAAC
>CAIRMS010000295.1 GCA_903879765.1 uncultured Flavobacteriales bacterium | reverse complement strand
GTGTACCTCAATCCTGCACTCGCAGGTTCTAGCGGCTGCCCAAGGATTGCGCTAAATTACAGAAACCAATGGCCTCAACTCACAGGGAACTTTGTGACCTACAGTGCTGCTTTTGATACGTATGCAAAAAACATATCCGGAGGAATTGGTATTATTGCAATGCATGACCAACAAGGACAGGGTACCATTCAAACTTCGATGATTGGTGGTGTTTATTCTTACAATGCAAAATTATCTAGAAAAGTTTCTTTAATGTTTGGTGCTAGAGCTGCATATTTTCAGAAATTTTTGGACTGGGATAAATTAACCTTTGGTGACATGATTGATCCAAGAAGGGGCTTTATATATCAAACAGGCGATGTTATTCGTGGGAATGGACGTCATGGTTTCTTTGATGTTTCTGCAGGTACTGTGGTTTTCACAAAGAATTTTTATTGTGGTCTTGCAGCACATCACTTAAACAGACCTGATGAATCAATGATATTAGGTGATTCAAGACTTCCTATACGTTTAACGGGACACATGGGTGCAACGATTAAACTTGGACAACGCGGTCGTTACTCAAGTAGCACCATGCTCATGCCGAACATCATTTATCAATACCAAAATGGGTTTCAAGAATTTAACATAGGTGCTTATTTGAGATACGAAAGCTTTACCATTGGAGCTTGGTACCGAAATAGAGATGCATTCATTTTGAGTCTTGGCATAAGCACAGAGAAATTTAGAGTTGGTTACAGTTACGATTTAACTGTTTCTAATTTAGGTGGTGTTTCAGGTGGTTCACATGAAATTTCAATGGGAATCAACCTAAAATGTAAGAAGAAACCAAAGAATTTTAGAAAAATTTCTTGTCCATCATTTTAAGTGTAACAAATAAATTAAAATAGATTATTATCGTTAATAAAACGCAAAGTAGAATATGAAGCGATTGATGAATAGATTTTTAGGAGTATCAGTAGTTGGACTATTGATACTTTCTTCTTGTTCTCCAGAAAGATCAAGTTCAACAGGTTGGGAGTATAACAATTTCAAAAATGGTGGATTTGAAAAAGTAGACGAACGCGAGCAAGAGACGGGTCCTGGATTGGTTATGGTGGAAGGTGGAACCTTCACCATGGGAAGAACAGAACAAGATGTTATGTCTGATTGGAACGCGCGTGCATCGCGTGTTACAGTTGCCTCATTCTACATGGACAGAACGGAAGTAACAAACTTCCATTGGTTGGAATACATGTATTGGATGAAACGTGTTTACTACAATACATACCCACATGTTTACAAAAAATGTTTACCGGACACCTTGTCATGGAGGACAGCTCTAGGATACCGTGAAAAATACGTGAATTACTACCTACGTCATCCTTCTTATGCCGACTATCCTGTTGTTGGGGTATCTTGGTTACAGGCAAACGATTTTTGCAAATGGAGAACAGACCGTGTAAATGAAGCAATTTTAGTGAGGGAAGGAGTATTAAACTGGCATTTTGCAGAAGATCGTGAACCAAATACAGATGTTGGTGCAGGACATCTAAAAAAATCAAAAGATTGGGATAAATACATTTCTGTACCTGAAAATATGTTTAGCACTGAAAATTACCTGAATGGAAACTACACAAAAGAATCCAAAGGTGGTTATACCTTGAATAAAGGTGCAAAGAGCATTGATAAACAATATATAGATAAGAACGGTGACGAATATTCTTTAAAAGGTGCTGCACCAAGAGATCCATATCAACTTGAAAACTTTGACCCAGTTTATGCTGATAAAGATGGAGGTTCAACAGGAGACCGACCTGTTCGAATGGAAGATGGAATGATCTTACCAAATTATCGCCTACCAACAGAAGCGGAGTGGGAATTTGCAGCGCTTGGCTTAATTGGAAACCTCGATGAAGGTTCTGAGAACATTAGTGACCGTCGTATTTACCCTTGGGATGGTCATTATGTGCGTCAAAAAGAAGAACAATTTGCTGGAGCTATTCAAGCGAATTTTATTCGTGGCAAAGGAGATTTAATGGGTATTTCAGGGAACTTGAATGATGGCTCTGACATTACCGCAAAAGTTGATGACTATTGGCCAAATGATTTTGGCTTATACAACATGGGAGGTAACGTTTCGGAATGGGTAATGGATGTGTACCGACCAATGTCGAGTGAAGTAACAGAAGAATTTATGCCATTTAGAGGTAACAAATTTCAAACCCAACTACTCGTTCCTCAAGGGTTGTATGACCGCCCTGTTAAAGCCAATGAAAATGTATATGATGTGCATGGAATGAAAGAGTTCGTAAATGAATTTGCGCGTGTTAAATACCTTGCATATGCAAACAAAAATTACAAACAAGCTTCAGGCTCGAATTTCCAATCCAATACCGCACAAAGAAACGTGATGGAAGAAGGAGATACCCTCTATAACCGCGTGAAACGTATCGAAAAGGGTAGTAAAATCAGTGGCGCTGAAAAGACTTCTTTGGATTCCATGTTAACCATTATTCAAACACAATTGAAGAATAAGGACTTGAAAAAGTTAGGTGGCACACTTGATTCTTTAAATAAATTTATAAAGGATAAGGCTCCATCAAGTGCTGATGTGAAACTAATCCAAGATGAATTAACCGCACTTGAAAAGGGCCCTGCACCGCTCGTTAACAATAACGCGATGAATTCTAGGATTTATTCCAAACAAGATCCGAGAGCTTACCAGTTTAATTCACCTTCAAGTTACTATGTTTCTAACAATAGTAAATTTAGTTCTCAAGAACAACTACAGTTCGAGTTTTTGGATACTTTGAATATTATGCTCGATACAGCTATAGTACTTTATAACCAAGGCAGAACCATTGCTGCAAGTGCCTTTATAGAGCGTGTGCTTTTCAAAATTAATCTTCCGGAATTTATCAGGGATGGAGGGAAAGATGAACCTATAATCGAGATTTTAAATACCGCTTTCAACCTTCCTGTAGATCAAGAAAGAGTTTATGGAGTTCAATTCATGGGTGGCGAACAAGATGCTATGTTTGGTGAAAAATACCTTGAATATAAATTCAAATCTTACGGTACTGATCCAACAATAACAACATGGATTTTGACACTACGTAACGGTTTAACAGAATTTGTTACAGAAACCAAAGGTAATCAACGTTGGAGAAATGTAACTGTTGAAGAAAACGCTGGACGTTTGAATTACCGTAAAGACGATTACATAGATTATATGGATGGTGATTTAGAATCATCAATCTACTATAAAAGCTCAAAACGAAAAGATGACATTAACAATGGAAGCCGCGATTCAAAACAGGTAATGTACCAGAACCAACATGAAAATAGTGATCTAAATAATGAACCATTAAACGCTGGTGCTTCCGGTTGGCCAACAACATTGATTTCTGATAAATCAAGGGTTTACAAAGGAGGTTCATGGGCAGATCGTGTTTACTGGTTGTCTTCTGGAAACAGAAGGTTCCTAGATGAAGATAAAGCTACGGCAACCATTGGTTTCCGCTGTGCGATGGATCGTGTCGGAAGTTCTAGACCGAAAAGTCCGAAAGAATAATTTAAAAAGCCCGAGCAATCGGGCTTTTTTTTTGCATTTTTGCAACATGGAAAGCTTATTCAATTTATTCTATGAATGCTCGGGTATTTCTACCGATAGTAGGAACATTGCACCGAATTCTCTTTTTATCGCGCTAACAGGCGAACATTTCAACGGGAATTTATTCGCAAGTAAGGCGATTGAATCAGGTGCAAGATATGCGATTGTAGATGACATACAATTTGCAAATAACACGCAAATCTTCCATGTTTCAAACTCACTAATTTTCCTTCAAAAATTAGCAAATTTTCATAGGAACAGATTCGACATTCCCATCATAGGAATTACCGGTAGTAATGGAAAAACAAGTACCAAAGAACTTGTAAACGCGGTGCTTTCCAAAAAATTCAATACGCTTTGTACCATAGGAAATCTAAATAACCACATTGGTGTACCACTAACATTGCTGCGCCTAACTCAAGAACATGAAATTGGCATTATCGAAATGGGGGCGAACAAACCTGGAGATATTGCAGAATTATGTGATATAGCTGAACCAACATATGGAATTATCACAAACATTGGAAAGGCTCATTTGGAAGGATTCATTGATTTCCAAGGTG
>CAIRMS010000294.1 GCA_903879765.1 uncultured Flavobacteriales bacterium | reverse complement strand
TGTTTTAATAACATAAAGACTTATGAAATGGACCTATCTAATTATGGTTTTACTTGTTTTTGCCAGCTGTAAACCAAGGAAGAAAAAGTGTTCGAGAGGCTACGACCTTGATCATCCTATTTCTGTTTATCCAATAAAGGAAAGTTATAACATTGGAGATACCATATGGTTTGAAATGAATTTTTCGGATGTTTTGAATGTCCTTGTGACTAATAATTACACGGGTGAAAAGTTTAATGAAAATATACAACTTAAGAATTTTGATTTTCGCAGAACATTCTTGTCATTTTTCGAATTAGTTGATAGTTCTGAAAATGTTGCTGGACAGTCTAAAAGTAAATGGAAAGAGTCTTTTGATCCGATTTATGAAACGGGAAATATTATACAAGAACTACCTGATGGTCCTGAATATAAATTGATTTATCAAAACAATGCTTATCTATTGAAAATTGGAATGGTTTTAAAGAAATCTGGAGTTTTCCTTCATTGTCCTATTTTTTTACACAGCTATCCAATGGCAGAAGGCTTTCTAAATGAACAAGATTTAACTCCAGAATGTAAAACTGAAATAATTACGGATATTCGATTCCCCGTAAATAAACAACCTAATGGATCGCATTTAACAAATTACCATTTGTTTGAACAATATATGAATCCATCTATAGAAAACGATCTTGATCGTATTCAAAAAGAGTGTTTTACGTTTGTTGTTCTCTAGTCTGTTCTGATGATAAAGCTAATCGTTAAAAAGATTTCTTCGCTTCCGAGGGGTATGTCTGTTATTGTTGGTATTTTTGCCTGTCGGGTGTCACAGCAAGATTGCCCCCCCTTCCTTGTGTCTTTTCTCGTTACTTATTTGTTGCATTTTTAAACCTACCAAACTAAACCTATGAAAAAATCGCTCCTCATTATCCTTATTCTTAGCACCTCCCTATCTTTCGGGCAAAACAAGTCTTCATTGAGCGAAAACACCTCGAAAGGCTTTCAACTTGGACTCACCGCTTCTCCGGATTATTGCTTTAGAACCATGCCGAATTACTTTGAAGTTCCAAAACTCGGGTATACGTTCGGACTCAACACCGCGTATCAATTCAATCAGTTTTTCAGTTTAGAAACGGGGCTGCACTATTCGAACAAAGGAACCCAAACCAGTATGTTAGATTTGGTTTTTATACAGCCAGAACCTTTGGTCCCGAATCAAGCAAAATACATTTACAACTATCACTTTATTGACATTCCACTCAAAGCAAATTTCACCCTTGGAAGCCGAAAGATTCGATTTTTCACGAGCGTAGGATTAACCACGAATTTTTTCATCAAAGAAACGCAGACCAATGTGTATGTGTACTCAGATCGCACAGAAATAAATACAATCAGTCCAAACTTCACGGACTTTCGAAAGGTAAACTTCACACCAACATTGAGCACAGGAATTGACTGGAGTCTTCATCCAAACGTGAATCTACGCGTCGAACCGAATTTCCAATATTCCGTATTTACCTTGACTAAGACACCGTCAACAGGAAACCTGTTCAGCGCTGGATTGAAAATGAGTGTATATTATCGTCTACATTAAGATTAAGATTTCTAGGTAATGAAACAAATCATATTTCTCTTCTTCAGTTCAGTTTTTCTAAGTGTTATTCAGGCTCAAGAAAATGCACCAACAATTAGTGGAAAAGTAAAAATATCTATCATTGAAGGAACCTTCGAATGTGATTTAACAATGTCGAATATTCCGCCAATC
>CAIRMS010000293.1 GCA_903879765.1 uncultured Flavobacteriales bacterium | reverse complement strand
AGCAGCAAAAAGTGTTATCGGTGTTCGAGCTGTGGTAGAGGATATTCACGTGAAGTTTTCCACATCGTTGGATAAAAATGACGAAGACCTGGCAGGAGAAATTCTTTCAAGTATGAAATGGGATTGGTCCGTGCCAAACGACAAAGTTCAAGTGAAAGTTGAAAATGGTTGGGTAACCATCGATGGAAGCGTAGAATGGAATTATCAAAAAGAAGCTGCGCGCAGTTGTGCGGCAAATCTGATAGGTGTGAAAGGTGTAACGAATAACGTTACGGTTAAAGCAAAATCAAATGATGCCATTGAACAAGCGGATATTGAAAAAGCCTTGTCCAGAAGTTGGATGGTTGATGATCACAACATTCAAGTGAAAGTGAATGGTAATAGAGTTGTTCTTCGCGGTGCAGTGGAATCAATCTTTGAAAAAGATGAAGCAGCAAGATTGGCGTGGAATGCTCCGGGAGTCAATGAAGTGGATAACGAATTAGCAGTAATCTACGAATTCTGAAGAAAAGTCATTTTATAGACATAAAAAAAGTGCGGAGAATATCCGCACTTTTTGTTTGATAAGCGTAAAGAAAGTGAATTATGCAACGGTTTTTACTCGTCCAATTAGTTCTAAGGGTATGCGATGCATCACCTCTAAATGACGGTATTCCGTTGGAGACAATCCAGTGATTTTCTTGAACTGATTCGAAAGGTGAGCACTGCTGCTGTAATTCAATTTATAGGAAATTTCAGATAAATTCAATTCACCGTATAAGAGTAATTCTTTAATGCGTTCAATTTTATTGATAATGATGAATTGCTTAATCGTCATGCCGTTAACAGCGCGAAACACATTGGATAAATAGGTGTAATTGTGCTTCATTTTTTCACTTAAGTAAACAGAAAAGTTTGTCTTTACATTTTCAGTGGAATAATGAACCATTTGAATCACAATAAGTTTGATGCATTCCGATAATAAGGTTCGGTTGTCATCAATAAATTCAAGTCCTTCCTCTTTGAGTTTGGCTTTTAAATCTAATTCTTGAATGAAACTGAGTTCTTTGTTAAATTCAATCTCCCCCAATTCTACTGAAATATAGGGGATTCCCATATCCAGTAATATGCTATTAACTTGGTTGACGCATCTTGAGCTAACCATATTCTTAATGTGTATTTTCATTGGATTGGTTTTAATATTTATTCGAATTTATTGCAAGAATTTGTGTTCTTTGTTGCATGAAGTAGCGGAAGATTTACACTATTCTTACCGAGGTGATTTTTCGCTTAATGCGTTTCGAAATTTGATTCAAATAAAGGATTTTCCGAGGGTACGGGTAGCGTAGACCATTGGTGTTTACCAGCTTCATGGTAGATTTCAGAATGGATTCCAAAGTCATTTTCAAGTAGTTTTCTGAAAATATGTACACTCATTTCTGAGTGGAATCGGAGAATTCCTTCAACTTTTTTTCTTGACAATCGGAAAGGATATCACGTGGTTTTTCCGCAAAGTGTTCCCGATGCAAATGTGCATGTTTAGAATGGTCTGTCTTCGCAGCTGACTTGTAATAAAGTTTTAATTGAAGGTGTGGAAATAGTTCGTTGAATTCATTTGTGAAGGAACTAACTTTCCGTTCGTGTGAAATGTTTAGGTTGTGCATAAGGTAGTGTATGTTTAAAAATTGTTTGTGTGTTCATTGTAAGTTGGGTCGATTGTTCTTAATCTTGTTGTCGTTGGTGTTTTTCGATGCGATTTCTCGCCATTAAATAGGTGGTTGTGGCTTCTGCGCCTTGGTTTATGTTCACTTGCTTTGCTTCTATGCCATATAGGCATCCGCCAGAAATTGGATTATAAACAATTTGATTTAGTTGATTTCTTCCGAGGTACCATTCAAAGGCCCTTGTCATTTTTGTAAGGTAGTCATTTTTACCGAAGCAAACGTAAAATTCTGAAAGTGCGATAATTGTATATGCGACATCAATCGGTTGTTCACCTGTTGAAGCGGTTAGTTTTCCTGGTTCATACCATGATTGATTCGAAATAACACGAAAATAATCGGGTTGAGTTAAATTGGTAAAGGAAATTTGTTGTTGCATTGAATGTTTCGTTATAAATTCTCTTTTATAACGGTTATAGAAGGATTCTAAAAGTGTAAGCAACAGCCATTTTCATTCGCCAATGCCCATAGGTGATTCCACGTGTAGCACGTGGATGATGAGGAAGGTATTGAACGAAACTAAAGATAACGCTTAACTGACTCTATCTTGTTTTTCAGAGACTCAACTTCACTTTGTTGTCCAAGCTTAGCGTTGGCCATTGTTTGTTTTTTTGATTCAACGCGAATTCGCGCATTTTGCTTTGCACCTGGATTACTTTGACGAGCAACATCACCTTTTAAATTATCCAATTCTATTTTGTGTTGCGCATTTGCATTTGCATGACGCGATTTAAGATTGGCCAACTGTTCTTTTAGGTTGGAGATATAAATTTTCGCTTCTTGTTTTTCCATGAAAGTTTTTATTAAGTACAAACGAATT
>CAIRMS010000292.1 GCA_903879765.1 uncultured Flavobacteriales bacterium | reverse complement strand
TAGTTACTTGAAATGCTTTGAAAATACTTAAAAATCCAAAGGAAATAAATACACTATTGATACAAAAATCTAAGAAACTTGGAAACCATTCGTTATAGGCAAAAAGTTCAGCTGAGTGAAAAGAGCCATGTTTAAAAATCTGATTTAGGGGTAACTCAAACAGAAGGATCCGAGAAATTAATAAAGCAAGAACAAACAACCACCGACCTACTTTACTTGACTCTATTCGTTTATAAATCCCATAAAGCAAACAAATTAGACCGACTAAAAACAAGGGTAAAATATACCAAGCTGTTGGTTCGGCTGGTGTTTCATTCGGAATGATTGAAAAACAGAACTGCTTGTCGGCATTATATATTGGCATGCCACGACTCATGTCTAGTGAAATACTAAATTTTGTTTTTCCAAAAAGTGGATGAGGACGTGAATCTATAAATTCATTCGAATAAGAATATTCTTGGGCAATACAAAAAGAGGCACAACATAAATAATCCCCCTCTTTAAAAACTTCTCCGTAATACCAACCGTTTTGGAGTTGAATGAGACCTCTGCTCGGAAATTGAATCGTTGAAAAATTGGAAACGGGTACTTTATTGGTATTCCATTTTACTAAACGATCATTTTTATAAATGTGAATTTGACAGTTTTCTTTTCGAGGAATGGCCCCGAAACCTTTGTAGTAGCGTAAAACACTGGGCGCAGCTTTTTTGATTTTTTGTTCTTGCTGCAAAAAGATTTCTTGAATCTTTTTTTGTGGCAACGAACCTTCTTTTTGCAGGGCTAAATTTTCAAAGAATAGGACACAAAACGCACTAATTGCAAGTATGAAGTACTTGTAATTCATGGTTATGTGCATCCATTTTCTCATGTTTGCAGCTCCATTTTTGTTAAGCTAGAAAGCTTGTGGAATAATTGAATAAAATCTTCATCCGCATGTTGGTCATTTCTGAACACAAAATGGGCTTGATCTATGTAAGGCTCAATAAAATTTTGGTAACAAGGCATTACGTGATTGTCCCACTGATAGATGATTTCAGAACGTTTGTACCCACGTGTTTCTTGATCTCTGTATATGCGTCGATCGAGTTGTGTTTGATGATCCACATCGACAAAAATACTGAAGTCGAGTTTTTCGAATACTTTTTCATAATGAAATAAAAACAATCCTTCCACAATGACTACTTCACTTGGTTGAATCGTTAATAAAACGTTTTTGTTTGGGGGCGCATTGAAAAAATATTCCTTTACTTCAATCGGATTTCCAGAAACAAGTTCGTGTAAATCAGTTTCTAATTTGCCTTGATCTAAGGCTCCAGGCAAATCAAAATTAACCTTTCCGTTTTGATCAATCGCTTGCATTTCAATCGGATGATAGTAATTATCCATTGAAAATACGGAAGGAGTAACTCCTCCGAAAGATTCCGATAATCTTCTCAGCAATGTGGTTTTTCCTGCACCACTTCCTCCACAAATTCCAACAACAAAAGGTTTCTTTTTCATACTCCTTACTCTGGACAAATATACAACTTGTCCCGTTGGTTTTTATCTTCAATTCATTTGTAAATGAAAGAAAAATCGTAACTTTCCTCTCACTATTTCAACTCTTATGAAAAAATTAAGCTTCTTACTTTTATTCTTGGTTTGCACAGCATCCCTGAATGCCCAAATGAAAATCGGCAACAAAGCATCGATGTTGGATGATCAATTGCAAAGCACAAAAGGAGAAACCACCTCCCTAAATGATTCCAAAAAAGAAAATGGTTTATTGGTGATTTTTTCTTGTAACACTTGTCCATTTGTAGTTGGAACGGAGGATTTCCCCGGTTGGGAACGTCAATACAATGCACTTTACGATTTGGTAGATAGTTTACAAATCGGGATGCTCTTGGTAAACTCCAATGAAGCAAAGCGTCAAGGCGCTGATTCCTATGATGAGATGTTCAAACATTCGGAAGAACAACAGTATAAAATGGCTTATATCGTAGATGTGAATTCTACGATGGCCAATATTTTTGGCGCTAAAACTACTCCTCATGTATTTTTGTTAAATGCGGAGATGGAGTTGGTGTATATGGGTTCTATTGACAATATTTGGGACAAAGAACGTAAAGAAGACATCCCTTACTTGAAAACTGCCTTGAAGGAGTTAGCGAGTCATAAAAAAATAAAAACAAGCACCACTTCTCCTAAAGGATGTGGGATTAAACGTATCACGAATAAATAAGCAAGCATGAAAAAAACCCTTACCTTATTATTGGCAATTTTCACTTTTCACAGTTTCGCTCAACAAGGCGACGGTTGGAAAAAAACGTACAAAGCGAGTATTAACCTGAAGGAAATCGCTAAAGTTTCTTTCACTGAACCGAACATTGAGGCACTTAAAGCAGAAGATGCATTGGTAGATGGTACAGGGACAGCACCTTGGCGTTTTGGTTGGAATAATTACACAAATTTAAATACAAGCAATGCTGGTACATGGACCAACCTTCCGAATGGAGACCGTATTTGGCATTTAGTCCTTGAATGTAAAAATGCATTAACCATTAATTTAACCTTTAATCAAACAGTTATACCTGAAGGAAATCAGTTGTATGTGTTTAATCCTCAAAAGGACTTAATTTTAGGGAACTTTACTGCAAACCATTTATTTGAAGGACAATTAGGAACTGAATTAGTACCAGGAAATCAGACGATAGTCGAATATTTTGTTCCAAAAAACAATGCGGAAGGGCACATTCAAATCGCTACCGTTACTCACGGTTACCGTTCGGCAAGTGATTTTCAGGAAAAGGCTTTTGGAAGTTCAGGTTCTTGCAATAGAAATGTGAATTGTACAGAAGGATTACCTTGGACTTTGGAGCGCAACGCTGCCGTAATGCTTGTTTCTGGAAGCAATGGATTCTGTTCAGGATCTTTGGTGAATAACACCTTAAACGACAGTAAACCGTATGTATTAACGGCAGACCATTGTTACAGTAATCCGGCTTCATGGATTTTCCGCTTTAATTGGCAATCGGCAGATTGTAATAATCCCGCGTCTTCACCAACGTTTCAATCTTTGTCTGGAGCAGTTCTTCGCGCGCGCGCTTCCGCATCTGATTTTTGTTTAGTGGAAATCACAGGTGGACTAACAGGTGGAACAGTACCCGCATCTTATACGCCCTATTTTTCTGGTTGGGACCATTCTGGAAACACGCCAACTTCGGGCGTCGGAATTCATCATCCTTCAGGAGACATTAAAAAAATATCCTTTGAAAATCAACCGTTAATTTCAACAACATTTGGCGGATCTCCTGCAAATAGTCATTGGGGCGTTACGTATTGGGATAGTGGTGTGACAGAGGGAGGTTCTTCAGGATCACCATTGTATGATCAAAATCACCGAATTATCGGCCAGCTTCATGGTGGAGCTTCTGCTTGCGGCGCAGCTAATTTGTCTGATGAATATGGTAAATTTAGCTACTCATGGGAACCTGTTGGAAGCAATACAACGAATCAATTGAAGCATTGGTTAGACCCGAACAATTCTGGCGCTGAATTTATCAATGGTTTTGATCCATCCAATGCTACAGTGGCTGCGCTTGATGCTGGATTGTCTAGTCCAATCTTAGAATTGACCGCTTTTTGTGGGACGAACTATACACCAAAAGTAACCATCGCTAATTCTGGAACAAGTGTATTAACTTCCGTGGTTGTGACTTATTCCATCGATGGAGGAGCGAATCAAACGCTAAACTGGAGTGGTTCTTTAGCACAGTGGCAAACGGAATTAATTAGCTTGCCAAGCGTTTCTTTAACGGCAGGAAATCACACATTTAGTGCTTCTGTTTCAAGTCCAAATGGTGGTGTTGATGAAAACAACTTGAACGATGCAACAAATTCTTCGTTAACCGTGAATGCCATTGATCAAACGATTGGCTTACTCAAAGTAACACTTTTAACGGATAATTACCCAGATGAAACCTATATGGAGTTAACATCAAGTAATGGTACGGTTGTTTGGTTCGAAGGAAATGAAGGTTTCGTCGGAAACTACGGAACTGGAAATAGTCCGGCGCCAACAGACCCTACAGCACCTTTAGCTGGAAACACAACCTACAATTACGATATTCCAATTTCCATTACAGATTGTTACACGTTTACCATTTATGATTATTATGGTGATGGATTGGGAGCAGCACAATGGGGGGCATCCAATGAAGATGGAAATTTAACGCTCATGGACCACACGAGCGCTGTCTTGTTTACTTTATCTGCTGCTGATTTTGGCGATCAAACTTCTGACATTGTCAAGAACACAGACGACTCAGGATTGGATGAATTAAGTTCCTTACTCTGGAAGTTATTCCCAAATCCTACAGGGAACGTTTTAAATCTCTCCATTCAAGATGGTCAAGCACAGGAATGGGTACTTTTAGATGTTTATGGAAAAACCATTTCACGCCAACTCATTCAGGGGAATGAAGTTCAATTGAACACAGAAAATTTATCGAATGGAACGTATTTTATGCATGTTCAATTTGAAAATGGAAGTCGTTCCGTGAAGTCTTTTGTTAAACAGTAATCGGAATTAGGAATGGCCGGAATCTATGTGCACATTCCTTTTTGCAAGAAACGCTGCTCTTATTGTGATTTTCATTTTTCGACAACTTTTTCAAGTTACCGAGAGAAGTTAATTGCCGCCATTTGCTTGGAACTGGAGATCAGGAAAACTGAATTGGTCGATGTTCCTGTTGAAACAATCTATTTTGGCGGTGGGACACCTAGTCTTTTAATCAAGGAGGAACTTGCAGCAATTTTATCTGCAATTCACACGCATTTTGAAGTGAGCGTCAATTCTGAAATAACCTTTGAGGTGAATCCAGATGATGCTTCAGAGGAGAATTTAAGTGCTTGGAAAGAGTTGGGAATAAATCGACTCAGCATTGGGCTACAATCTTTTCAAGAAACAGATTTAGCATGGATGAATCGTTCTCATTCCACTCAACAAGGAGAAACAGCTGTGCGTTTGGCTCAAGCGCATGGATTCGATAATATCAGCATCGATTTGATTTATGGTTTACCGGATCTTTCGAATGAACAATGGCTTTCACATTTGAATCGTGCATTGAAGCTAAACGTTCAACACATATCTTCTTATTGCCTCACCATTGAACCAAAAACAGCCTTGAATGATTTCGTGGCGAAGGGAAAATTGAGTCGACCAACGGAAGACCAACAAAGTGAACAATTCGATTTGCTCGTGCAAACATTGCGTCAATCGGGTTTCGAACACTATGAAATTTCCAATTTCGCAAAGGATCAGAAATATGCTAAACACAATTCTTCTTATTGGAATTTTACGCCTTATGTTGGAGTTGGACCAAGTGCACATTCATTTAATGGCCATCAAAGACGATGGAACGTAGCGAACAACACAAAGTATTACAAAGCAGTAGGAAAAAACGAAGATTGGTTTGAGGCCGAAACTCTTTCCGCTTCAGAAAAATGGAACGAGTATTTTCTTATAGGACTCCGCACAAAATGGGGAATTTTGAAAAGGAGCATTAGTGACCTTGGAGGTTTTAATGCTACTGAATTAAACCAACTTGAAACATACCTAAGCACTGATTTAATGATCGAAAATAGGGACAATTATGTGTTAACTGAAAAGGGCAAACTTCAAGCTGATGGAATCGCCTCTTCTTTCTTTCGCTTAGATTAAGCTTCCAATTTTCCGATGAAAATGGCATTCCCATCCACACGAACTGGGCGCTTTAGAAAGGTGTATTCATCTAAAATAAATTGACGCATTTCTGCTTCAGAGAGCTTTTTATCTTTCAATCCTAAAGTCTTGTATTTGATTGCTCGTTTGGAAAACAGGGCCTCGTAAGACCCTGCTAATTCCTTCATGAAATCTAAGTCTTTCGCTTCGATTCCTTGTGTTTTGATATCAATGATTTCATAGTCGGATGCTTCCGAAAATGCTTTTAAAAGTTTGCGACAATTGTCACAGGTAGTTAATTGATAAATGCGTTTCATGAACAAAATTCATCATAAGCAGCGGCAAGATTCGTCGCAATCATTTGCGCACTTCCGCCTTCGATGTGATGACGCTCCAAGAAGTGAACTAATTTACCATCCTTGAATAAAGCAATAGATGGTGAAGATGGAGGATAAGGTAAAAAGTATTTTCTTGCTTGAGCAACTGCATCCGTATCAACACCTGCAAAAACAGTCGTTAATTTGGTCGGCTTTTTATCGTGGTGTAAAGATAACTTCACACCTGGACGCATATTTCCTGCTGCACATCCACAAACGGAGTTCACAACGACGAGCATTGTACCGCTTGTTTCATTAATCGCATGATCAACTTCTGCACTATTTGTCATTTGTTCAAACCCTACACTAGTAAGGTCGTCTTTCATTGGTTGTACTAATTCTGGTGGATACATTGTCTTTATTTTAGATTACAAAATTACGGATAAGATTCAATTCTTATCAACGCACATTTTAGTTTTTTGAAAGCAATTCAAGAATTTCCACAGGTGAAATGTAAAAGCCCATTCCTTTTTTATAATGCACAAGCGGTTTGATTCCAAAGCGGTATAAAAAACGATTATTTGCTGCGTTTTCATTCCAGAAAAGCAAGAATGATTTGGTCATTTCGTAGTTTTTAGCTTGTGGAACAACGGCTATAGCGAAATAATCATTATACAGATTCGGTGGAAATACGAGTTCGCGTTGTTTGGATCGCTCCAGTTGTTTATTCTTGTAATAAGCACTGAATTTCATCAATAGCAACTGTCTGTTTTTGGCGCTTTTCGTTCCTTCTTGGTAATTTACTCGGTGATCTTTTAGTCCACGCAACCATTTTTTTAAGCCATTCTTTTTTGCATCCTTATTTTGCTGAAATTGATACCGAACGTGAGCTTTCATTACCTCCAAGGAAGCTAAATCCGGACTTGCCCAAAGAAAATCTGAACTTAATTCTCTATAAGTACTTGGTTTTTCTAAACTATCTTTTATAAAAGTTAAGATGAACGGATCTCGTCCAACGAGAAACCAATTATGCTTAATTTGTTTGATTTGCTTAAGTTTCTGGTCTTGAAAATCGTTTTGTATTGGTTGGAAAGCTTGATTTTCCAATTGTTTAACACTGACGAGTGAATGCACAAAAACGAGATCAATATTGGTATTGTATCCATCTTTTTTCAGGCGATATTCAATGGAATCAGCGCGCATGTGAATAATTTCTATGTGAACTTTTTCATCTTTTGCAAACGCACCAAAATACTTACTGTCTTTCGGATAGAGAAAATCAGAGGCAATCACTAATTTTTTATGAGCCAAAGGTTTAGCTTCTTCAATGGAACACGCGCATAAAACACCTATTAAAAAGCTCAGTAAAAAGAAATCTTTGATTTTATCCACCTGTTAATTTTTTGATTTCATTTAACTTCATTAGCGCTTCCACTGGAGTGAGTGTGTTGATGTCAATTCCAATTAATTCTTCATGAATTTGTTCCAAAACAGGATCATTTAACTGGAAAAAGCTCAATTGCATATTTGGATCTTTGTCCTTTTTTGTTTTTTTATTTCCACTCGTTGAACCAACATTTGCATGTGAAAATTCAAGGTCTTTCAATACTTGCTCTGCTCTTTTCAATACCATAGGCGGCATTCCGGCCATTCGTGCCACATGAATTCCAAAAGAGTGCGCACTTCCTCCTGGTGTTAACTTACGCAGAAATAAAACACGATCACCTAATTCTTTTACCGATACGTTATGGTTGCGAATGCGCTCAAAACTTTTGCTCATTTCATTCAACTCATGGTAGTGCGTTGCAAATAAGGTTTTGCATTTCGCTTTTGCATTTTCATGAATGAACTCTGCAATGGACCAGGCAATCGATATTCCATCATAGGTACTTGTTCCGCGTCCAATTTCATCTAATAAAATTAAGCTTCGAGGTGAAATATTGTTCAAAATACTCGCCGTTTCATTCATTTCCACCATAAACGTGGATTCTCCAGATGAAATATTATCCGAAGCCCCAACACGTGTAAAGACTTTATCGATCAAGCCAATTTTTGCCGCATCGGCAGGAACAAAACTGCCCATTTGTGCCATTAAGACAATGAGAGCTGTCTGACGAAGAATCGCGCTTTTCCCACTCATATTCGGACCCGTAATCATGATGATTTGTTGGTCATTGTTGTCGAGTAGTACGTCGTTTGCGATGTACGTCTCTCCAACTGGAAGACGTCGTTCAATGACAGGGTGACGTCCGTTTTTAATATCCAAAACAAAACTTTCGTTTATTTCAGGGCGCACATAGTTGTTTTCATTTGCCGTTTGTGCAAACGAGAACAAACAATCCAAACGGGCAATCAGTAATGCATTGTGTTGAATCGGCTGAATGTAATCCGCCATGCTAAACACAAGGTCCTGAAACAATTTGGATTCAATGGCATAGATTTTTTCCTCTGCACCGAGAATTTTTCCTTCGTATTCTTTCAGTTCTTCGGTGATGTATCGTTCCGCATTGACAAGTGTCTGCTTGCGAATCCATTCTTCTGGAACCTTGTCTTTGTGGGTGTTTCGCACCTCAATGAAATATCCGAACACATTATTAAAGGCGATTTTTAAACTGGGAATTCCCGTGCGCTTCGATTCGCGCTCTTGAATTTGTTCTAAGTAATCTTTTCCGTTGAAAGAAATTTCACGAAGCTCATCTAAGTCTGAATGAAAACCTGAGCGGATGATCATTCCTTTCCCAACCTGAGCAGCCGGTTCATCGCAAAGTGTTTTGTCGATTAAATCGATCAAACTTTGACACCCGTTCATCTGCTCAGTCAGTTTTTTCAAGGAAACTAAATCCCCATCCTTTAAAAGTTCCTTAATTGGATCAATTTGCATCAATGTTCGACGCAAATGCATGACTTCTTTCGGATTCACTTTCCCAACGGCTACTTTAGAAATCAAGCGTTCTAAATCCCCAATTTCTTTCAGTCTTTGTCCTATTTCGTAGCTAATTTCAGGATGTGTCACTAAATAATCGACAATATCTAAGCGTTCTTCGATTGGCTTTTGATCCTTCAATGGTAAAACAATCCAACGTTTCATTTGACGTCCACCCATCGGGGTAAGAGTGTGATCTAACACATCAGAAAGCGTAACGGCATTTTCATTGGCTGAATAAATCAATTCGAGGTTACGCACCGTAAAGCGATCGAGCCACACATATTTTTCTTCTTCGATTCTAGAAATCGTTGAAATGTGCCCCAAACGATGGTGTTGGTTTTCGTTCAAATAATGAAAAACTGCTCCAGCTGCAACAATGGCTGCGGATAATCCTTCAATTCCAAATCCCTTCAAGGATTTTGTTCCAAAATGCTTGGTGAGCATTTCGTTCGCGTATTCATTGGTATATACCCAATCCTCTACCCGAAACGTAAAATGATTCTCGCCAAATTGCTGTTCGAAATCAGACCGCTTGTTTTTTTGGTAGATGATTTCAGTGGGTTCAAAACCACTAATCAGTTTATCGATGTATTCTTTATTTCCTTGTGCCACCAAGAATTCCCCGGTGGAAACATCTAAAAAGGCTACGCCAATCGCTGTTTTTTCAAAATGAATGGCACAAAGGAAGTTATTGCGCGATTGTTCGAGTACTTGATCATTAAAGGAAACCCCTGGAGTAACCAATTCTGTTACACCTCTTTTGACAATGGTTTTTGTCATTTTTGGATCCTCTAACTGGTCGCAAATCGCGACACGTTGTCCTGCTCGAACAAGTTTCGGTAAATAGGTGTCTAAAGAATGATGTGGAAATCCAGCTAATTCAATTTCTGTTGCCGACCCATTTCCGCGTTTTGTTAGAATGATTCCTAATATCCGTGAGGTTTTTATCGCATCCTCCCCAAATGTTTCATAAAAATCACCCACGCGAAACAACAATAAAGCTTCCGGATGTCGGGCTTTAATTTGATTGTATTGTTTCATCAAAGGCGTTTCTGTGACGACTTTTGCTGGGTTCGATTTTGACAAGTTGGGCAATTTAAAATTGGAACTTAAAATTAGGAATTTTTATGTGGTCTTCTGCACCAATTTCCAAGAACATTTTAACAATTACTCTTAACTTTGATTCAAGATGAGTACAGAAACAAAAAACAAAAAATTAAAGCTCTGGGAACTGAACCGTGTTTCTGACGAAGCCTATAAAATACAAGCAAAAAACCCCATCGTTATTGTCTTGGATGATATCCGTTCCTTGAATAACATCGGCTCTTTTTTTCGCACCTCGGATGCGTTTAATGTGGAGAAAATTTACCTCTGTGGCATATGTGCGTGTCCACCTCATCGAGATATTCACAAAACGGCTCTCGGCGCTACGGAAACTGTTGAATGGGAATACCGATCGGATATTCTTGAACTAACAGCTGAATTGAAACAACAAGGGTATGCTGTTTGTACAGTTGAACAAACGGAACAAACGACCATGCTTCAAGACATTCATTCACTCACGGATGAAAAGTTTGCGCTTGTTTTTGGAAATGAAGTAAATGGAGTGAACCAGCAAGTGATTGATGAGTCTAACTACGTGATTGAAATTCCCCAATTTGGAACGAAACACAGTTTAAACGTCAGTGTATGTGCTGGAATTGTCATGTGGGAATTTTGCAAACGCTACATTTAAGCACATGAAACAGTTCATTTTTATTTCTTTCATTTTTCTATTAGGCCACGTTTCCGCCCAAGAAATAAAAAATGTTCGCTTGTTAGACCACTGGTTTTCAGACTCCATTATAACGAGCTCAAGTCAGGTGCGCTTCAGTAGTTGTTGGGCTTTTGTTCAAAATGGACGTGAATATGCGGTCATTGGCTCAACGGAAGGTGCGCATATTTTTGAATTAACCGAACAAGATAGTTTCCGTTTTGTGGACTTCGTACCTGGACGTTTTCAATCTGCTCAAGCGATTACTCGAGAATACAAACACTATCAAAATTATTTGTACGCTACTTGCGATGAAGGTCCAAGCAGTCTTCAAATCATGGATTTATCGTACTTGCCCGATTCTGTGCACCTTGTCGCTGACATACAAGATCAGTATTTCGGAAAATCACATAATGTATTCATTGATTCTGAGAATGCACTGCTTTATTTGACCTTAGTCAATCCGATTGTAAATGGAAATGAACTTGGCATTATTCCTTTACGTGTGTATTCTTTGGCTAATCCAATTCTTCCCACGCTTCTTTGGGAAGGACCAAATGATATTCCGGAAGTACACGATTTATACGTCAAGAACAATCGAGCCATTTTGAATTGTGGCTTTGATGGCTTGCGCACCTATGATTTTAGCAATCCAAGTAACCCGGTTTATGTGAATAATCTGACTTTTTACCCACAACAAGGATACAATCACCAAGGATGGTTAAGTCCGGATGAAAGCACCTATGTTTTTGCTGACGAAAATGCTGGATTATCGATCAAAAAATGCCGTGTTTTAGCCAATGGACAACTGCAAGTACAACAGTTTTTTGGTACCGAGAACGCACCATATCCAAAAACCCCGCATAACATTCACATAACGAATGAGTTTGCATTTGTGGCTTACTACAACGACGGACTTCGCATTTTCGATTTGCGCAAGAATCCACCACAAGAAATTGGTGTTTATGACACCTATATTGATAACGCTATTACGAATGGCTTTTCCATGTGGGGAGCATGGGGGATTCATGCACTTTTACCCAGTGAACGCATCTTGATTTCCGATCGAAACAATGGCTTCTTTCTATTCGAATTTGATCGCTCAAAGTTTATCATTCCAAGTACGGAATACGTTCAACTCTATCCTAATCCATCCTCTGTTGGTGAGGAAGTATACATCAGATTGCCGAATGATGAGGTATCCGAATTCAGTATAAATGTCGTTGATGCCAAGGGAGATCTTGTAGCTGACCTTGAAGTCCAGCAACAATCCTATGCGAATTTACCAGTAGATTTGGCCGCTGGATGTTATTTTATCCGCGTAACATGGACCAACTACCTTGGAGAAAGTCAGACAGAAATGTTAAAATGGGTCAAATACGATTAAACCAAACGAATAAAAAGAATGTCATTCTCTTTACTCACCTTCAACAAGTTGTTTTTCGTCAAGGTTTTTACACTGTTATCCCAAACTTTATTACTCATATCGGCAAATTGGGCTCTCAACTCAGGTAAAACGGATTCACCTTGTTTTTGCATCATGGAGAAAATGGCTTGTTCGTTTTCGTTCAATTCGATTTTCACACTTTTTGTTTCCGGACGCATTTGAGGGAAGAACAAAATCTCTTGGATCGATGCGTTGTTCGTTAAGTACATGATCAATCGGTCCATTCCGATGCCAAGTCCACTTGTTGGTGGCATTCCGTATTCCAATGCGCGCAAGAAATCCTGGTCGATAAACATCGCTTCATCGTCTCCTTTTTCTTGCAAACGAAGTTGCTCTTCGAAACGTTCGCGTTGATCAATTGGATCATTCAACTCAGAGTAAGCATTCGCCACCTCTTTTCCGCAAACCATTAATTCAAAACGTTCCGTTAATTCTGGATTATCGCGGTGAACTTTACATAATGGAGACATTTCTTTTGGATAGTCAGTGATAAATGTAGGTTGGATGTAATTTCCTTCGCATTTTCCACCGAAAATCTCATCGATTAATTTTCCTTTCCCCATTGTTTCATCAACAGCGATACCCATTCCTTTTGCCGCAGCAAATAGTTCCTCCTCCGATTTACCATCGATGTCGAATCCAGTGAAATCAATGATTGATTGACGCATCGTGACACGTTTGTAAGGCGCACGGAAATCAATGTGATGCTCACCAAAAGTAGCTTCTGTTTTTCCATTCACGCTCATCGCGCAATGCTCCAATAGACGCTCGGTAAAGTCCATCATCCAATTGTAGTCTTTGTAGGAAACATAAATTTCCATCGCGGTAAACTCTGGATTGTGTGTACGGTCCATTCCTTCATTTCTGAAGTTTTTAGAGAATTCATACACGCCATCAAATCCACCTACGATTAATCGTTTTAAATACAATTCATTCGCAATACGCATGTACAATGGAATGTCCAAGGCATTGTGGTGCGTCATAAATGGACGTGCAGAAGCTCCACCAGGAATCGCTTGTAAGATTGGCGTTTCTACTTCCATATAGCCAGCTTCGTTAAAGAAGTGACGCATGGCATTGAATAATTTTGTTCGTTTCACAAACACTTCTTTCACATGTGGATTTACGACTAAATCAACGTAACGTTGACGGTAGCGCAACTCAGGATCTGTAAAAGCATCGTGTACGTTTCCATCTGTATCCGTTTTTGGAAGGGGAAGTGGACGTAGTGATTTACACAAAATAGTAAATGAGTGAACATGAACGGAGATCTCGCCAACTTGGGTTTTAAACATGTGTCCTTTCACACCGATAAAATCACCTAAATCAAGTAATTTTTTGAATACGTCATTGTACAACGTTTTGTCTTCATCTGGACAAATTTCGTCGCGGTTAATGTACACTTGAATTCTTCCAGAAGCATCTTGCAATTCAGCAAAGGATGCTTTTCCCATGATGCGTTGAGACATCATTCGTCCAGCCAAACAAACTTCCTTACCATCTTCGAAATCCTGCTTCAGTTGATTTGCGTAGGCATCAACGGGATACAAGGCAGCTGGATAAGGGTCGATGCCCAAATCACGTAATTTTTGAAGGGATTCTCTTCTCAGGATTTCCTGTTCAGAAAGGTCGATATGACTCATTGGATTTGAATTAAGATTACAAAGATAAGTCATCTCGTGAAAATTACTAATTCCTTCGAAGGATTTGGCGTAAAATTAATGTGACCAACGGATAACTTTTCGTTTCTAAGTTGACTTTTCCTTTTCGGAATTGTACGCATTCAGATACTCACTTCGTCTAATAGCTATGAAAATGATTCTCCGACTTATTTTTAAATGGATTTTCATTCCGATATTCTGTTGTTGTTTATTGGTCACAGGCGCGCTTTTTTTCTTTAAAGATCGTATTTGTCAATTCGTGCTGTCTGAAGTAAATTCCAACTTAAATGTACCTATTCAAGTAGCAGAAATGGATTTAAGCTTTTGGTCTTCTTTTCCTAATCTTTCCGTTGATTTGGAACATCTTTATGTGCATGAGTCCTTTGAGAAATCCAAAAAAACGGACACTTTATTTTATACGGACAGACTGCGCCTTTCCTTTAATCCTATGGACATTTACCATGGGAAATACCACGTAAAGAAAATAAGTGTGGATCCTGGAAAGTTGGTCATTCGCTACAATGCAAAAGGGGAGGCAAATTATAACATACTAAAACCAAGTCCGAGTCCGAGCAACAAAGATTTCAAACTCACGCTGAAGGAAATAGTGCTTTCTTCCCTTGAAGTCGTTTATAAAAACGATGTAAGTCACCAGGCACTTTACGCAAATCTGAAACAATCAAAAATCGCAGGAGATTTTAGTGCTACGAAGTTTGTCGCCAAAAGTCTGGGTAAACTCAACTTAAAACGCTTGAATAGCGGTGAAATCACTCTCGTAAAAAACAAAAACATTGAGTATGATTTCGCCATGAATGTGGATCAAACAAGTGGAATTTTCACCATTGATAAAGCGGAATTACTAGTCGAAAAACTTCCTTTTTCCCTGCTTGGAAAGGTCACGCCGGACAGTTTATATTTTCACGTACAATCAAAAAACATTCAACTCGCAGATTTAGTCAATAAGCTTTCCTTGGATGCGGCGAAGGATGTCAAAACATTTAAAGGGAAAGGAAAAATTGATTTCAATCTGAACGTGAATGGTGCATTAACTGCAACTGAGCCAATTGCCATCAAGTGTGAATTTAAAGTAGAAAACGGGTCATTAACTGAACCGGAATACGGCGTGAAAATCGCGGACATTCAATTAACTGGCGAATATGAAAATACTGGTTCGCTTGGGGAATACGTAGCGCTGCGAAAGGTTCAATTCAAAACAATAGGCGGCCCGTTTTCCGGAAATTTTTTATTGACAGAATTCAATTCCCCAAAACTCAAAGCGAATGCAAATGGACTGCTGAATTTGCGCATTTTACACGCCATTTTTCATCTTCCTGGAGTAGATCGGATCACTGGAGCAGTTCAAGTGAAAACAGATTTAAGTTTGTCCAGTAATCCTTCAAGTGGCGAGTTCGTCGTTGAACGCTGTGACGGGCAAATTGACATGAAAAACGTCGGTTTGAAATTATTGGATGACAAACGGAATTTTAAAGAGGTAAATGGTCACCTGTTTCTTCGCGGGAACGACGCGGGAATTAAAGACGCGACCTTAAAAATTGGAACTAGTGATCTCAAAATCAATGGAGTTTTTGGAAATATGTTCCCATTCATAAATGCAACTGGAAAATTGAAAACCAGTGTTTCACTGGAAAGTAAGTACTTGAAAACCGAAGATTTAGGATCAACTTCAAAAGCAGACAAGATTGAAAACGGCGCTGTTTTTTCTTTGCCGAATAACATCGAAGGAGACTTGAATTTGGATATCGAAAAACTTAGCTATGGAAAGCATCATTTTGAACAGTTGAGGAGTAAAATGAACATCCATGAACGTCGTTTGCATTTCCCTCAATTAAGTGTGGTGAATGCTAATGCGCTGATCAATGGATCTTTGGTAGTGGAGGAAAAACAAGCAGAACGGTTTATCATCAGCGCGCAAATTGCAAGTAATAACATCCGTTTTAAAACCCTGTTTAATGAGTGGGATAATTTTGAACAAGGTGTGATTACCGATGAAAACATCAACGGAAAAGCAGCGGCAACAGTCTTTTTTCGCGCACCCTTTCATTTGTCCAAAGGAATAGATTTTCAAGGAATTGAAGCAAAAATTGACTTAAAAGTGGTGAATGGACACTTAAAAAATGTGGCTTCATTTAAAGACATCACGGAAAGTTTAAAAACAAAGTCAGGGAAGATGGTTTTAGGCAAGTCAAACATTGATGCACTCGAGAAAAAATTGAAAGACATTGATTTTGAAACGATGGAAAACAGCATAATCATTCAAAAAGGAATGATCGAAATCCCTAAAATGACGATTCGTTCAACTGCACTTGACATGGATCTTTCCGGCCGGCATTCATTCGACAATGACATTGATTACCGCATAGCTTTTCGTTTCCGGGACCTCAAGCAACAAAACTATCAAACTGAATTTGGCCAAATCATCGATGACGGAACGGGAATACGGCTTTATTTGAGAATGCACGGATCCTTGGATAATCCGATGTATGAATGGGACGATGAGGGTCGAAAGCTTCATGCCAAAGAATACCGTGAACAAGAGAAAAAACAAGCGAAGGCCATGCTGAAAGCCGAGTTCGGATTCTTTCAAAAGGATTCCACAGTGAAAGCGTATGTACCAAGTGCTGTTCCAAAAGAAGAATTGAACATCAACTTTGGCCCGACAAGCAAACAAGAAATTCAGGAAAGTAAAAAACCACCGAAAGATTCGAAGTTGAAAAAGACCTTAAATACCTGGAAAGAACAACAGGAAAAGGAACAACAGTCAGTAGTGAAACTTGGATCGGGTGGCGGGTAGTTTATTCCGCTCCTTTTCTCAAGATTTCTGTTGTTGAATAACCTTGTACCAAATCAATGGTTTCGACGATTCCACCCTTATTACGAACGACATCTGAACCAACGATATACGTGGATTTGGATGGGTCTGTTTCATTCTTATCGTAATCTGCACCTTTCACCAATACATCTGGATTCAATGCACTAATTACTTCAAACGGTGTGTCGTTATCGAAAAAAACAACTAAATCAACAAAGCCCAAAGCAGCAATAAGAGTTGCACGAGCGTCATTCGGATTGATTGGACGATTCGGTGCTTTTCCTAATCTTCGAACGGAATCATCGGTGTTGATAGCAACGATGAGGTGCTTTCCTAAATCGGCTGCTGCTGCTAAATAGCGCACGTGTCCTAGGTGAAGTACATCGAAACAACCGTTTGTGAAAACGAGTGCTTCGTTTTTCAATTTGTACAGAGCAATGCGTTTTTGTGCTTCTTCGATGGAAACAATTTTATCTTGGATGTACGCCAATCTTGCCATGTGATTTTTTTGGAAAGGTAGTGGTTTCAAGAAATGAAACCTAGAAAATTAGTCCAACAAATTCGTTGCCTCGTTTGGAAAAACCAATGAAGGCTTGAATGTTTTTGCTTCTTCAAAGTCCAAAAATCCGTAACCGATAATGATGATGATGTCATCTACAGCGACTCTGCGTGCTGCAGGACCGTTAAGACAAATCATTCCAGACAAACGATCACCTTTGATGACGTATGTCTCAAAACGCTCACCGTTATTGATATTGACAATTTGAACACGCTCACCTTCAATCAAATTTGCAGCTTCCATTAATGCCTCATCAATGGTAATGCTACCGATGTAGTTCAGGTCAGCCTGTGTGACACGAACGCGGTGAATTTTAGATTTTAGAGCTTGAATTAACATAATATTTTCCGCGGCAAAAATAAATGAAATAAACGGATTAGAATAATAAATTGTCAATCAGACGTACACTTCCACAATGAGCAGCAATGCAACAAATTTGATTTTCTTGCCAGTCCTTTAATTCACAAAGTGTTTCGGGATCGACAATCGCTAGGTATTCAAGGGATAAATTTCCTGCGTTAAAGCTATTTTTTGCGGATGCGAGTGTTTCGCTGATTGTACGTTTGTTTTTGGCTGACTCAACGAAGCGCAATGTTTCGATAATAATCAAGGCATCTTGGAGTTCTTTTTCGTTCAAACGCATGTTTCTACTGCTCATAGCTAGTCCACTTGCTTCACGCACGGTCGGACAAGCGATAATCGTCGTTTTGAAGCCATAAAATCGGGTCAAAAGGCGAATGATTGCCAATTGTTGGAAGTCTTTTTGTCCAAAATAGGCCTTATTTGCCGCTACCAAGCGAAAAAGATTGTGTACAACATGCACCACTCCTTCAAAATGTCCGGGACGAAATGCCCCTTCTAATACGTTTCCAGTCGAACCAAGTTCCATAGGAACAAATCCGTCGTTTTGTGGGTAAAGTTCGGCTTCATCTGGCGCGAAGACCACGCAATTATTTAAGCCTTCGAGCTGTGTCAAATCCGCAGAAAGTGTCCTTGGATATTGCTTCAAGTCCTCGCTGTTGTTGAATTGTTTCGGATTTACAAAAATACTGATGAGGGTATAATCGTTTTCCTCCGTCGACTTTTTAATGAGACTTACGTGTCCATTGTGCAGCGCCCCCATCGTTGGAACGAATCCAAGGGAATGGGCATTTTCGTTTAACTTTTGACGAAACTGTTGTAGCTCTTCAGCTGTATGAATGACCTGAACTTTAGACATAGGATTGAAAGAATCGTCGACAAAGCTATTGCTTTTTATGAAAGTTCATTTAAATTTCTTAATTTTGTACTCCTATCACTACTGAATGGAAAAGAAAAAAATCCTTTTTATTTCGCAAGAAATCTTCCCTTTTTTACCGAAATCCGATATTTCATCGACAGCGCGCAGACTACCGCCACTTGTTCAAGATCTTGGAAAGGAAATTCGTGTGTTTACGCCTCGATTTGGTGCAATCAACGAAAGAAGACACCAATTGCATGAAGTTATTCGTCTATCCGGATTGAATATTTGCATTGACGATCACGACCACCCACTGATTATCAAAGTGGCCTCAGTTGCGGCGGCAAGAATGCAAGTATATTTCATTGATAACGATGACTATTTCAAACGCAAAACAACCTTGCAAGACGACAAAGGCAACTGTTTCCCTGATAACGATGAACGATCCATGTTCTTCTCTCGAGGAGTTTTGGAAACCGTTAAGAAATTAGGCTGGCAACCAGACGTCATACATTGCCATGGCTGGATGACCGGAATTATGGCCTTGTACATCAAACATGTCTACAATAAAGATCCGCATTTCAAGGATACGAAGGTGGTTATAAGTTTGTACAACGATGACTTTGCAACTCCTTGGGACAAACGTTTTCATGAAAAGTTAACGTTCGAAGGATTTCCACAAGAGATCAGTAGCAAGTTGTTAGATCCAACACATGAAAACATCATGCGTATATTTGCTGAAAATGCAGATGGAATTAACATCGCTAGCGAAAATTTAGCTCCGAACTTGAAAGCAATTTTTGATGAATCGACTACTTTGAAGTTGGACTACGTTTCCGAAGAAAATCAAGGAAAAGAACTTTCTGCTTTCTTTGATAAAGTGATGGAATCCGTTTTAGCTTAACTTCATTTTACGCGCATTCAACATGAGAAGACTTTCATCGATTCTACTGGTAATGCTCATTTTCTTTGTTTCTTGTCAAAAGAACAAGCATGAAATTGGTAAACCAGCGATTGACCAAAATCAATTGTTAAACGGCATTACCACTGACACCTTCGATTTAATTACCTACACGATTAATGAAGATTCTGCTGTAACTGATAACATGGCAAATGTCTTGTTAGGAAGTTATGTAGATCCCAAATTCGGAAAAGTATCTGCTTCTTTTTATACGGAGTTCCGTTTGAAATCCTTGAATCCAGTTTTCGGTGACATCGGAACAATTGTTTACGATTCTTGCGTTTTGTCATTACAGTACGTTGGTTATTATGGTGATTTAAGTGCTCAAAACATTGAAGTGTACGAGTTAAGTGACAGCCTTTCCATGGATTCCGTTTATTATGATTTTTCCACGAAACCGACAAAACCAGGTAATCTGGTAGTGAATGGAATGGGGTCAATCACACCAAAACCTTTATCGAATACTATTGTAGGTGGTGATACGCTTGCGCCTCAGTTAAGAATTCCATTAGACACAACTTTTGCGAAAGGCATCATTCAAGAATCAACCAGTGGAAATGGAACTTTTGCTTCAAATGTGAGTTTTCAACAGTTCTTCAAAGGCTTTAAAGTACAAGTGAATAATCCTTCTCAAGCTATAGGAAAAGGCGCCATTTTTTACTTCAACATCAATAATAATGCAGCGTCAAAATTGACGATCTACTATACACAAGGCGGGGTGAAGAAAAGCTACGATATTGTGATGAATAGTCAGGCGGCAGATTTTGTTCACATTGACACAGATCATTCTGGAACACCATTGGAGATGGTACTTCAAGACAGCACGAAGGGTCAATCGACTTTTTATGCACAGGCATTCAGACAACGAGCAGTGATAAAAATCCCGGGATTAGACAACTTACCAAAGAATGTAGTGGTGCATCGTGCAGATTTAACACTTCCTGTTCAATTCCAAAATGGCTACCGTTACAAACCTGGTTCAGCTGTTTCGGTTGCGGCAAGGTTGAAGTTCGCTGATACGAAATTGGCAAACTTAAATGTGGTTGGTGCTTTTGTTGAAAGTAAAAAACATTTTGCGATCGATTTAAGAACCTACGCTCAAGCATTAATCGCCGATAATATTGATAATACAGGTGTTGTGGTATCTCCAGTTTTCTTTAGGAATTCAGCAGAGCGCATCGTTTTTAATGGTCCAAATACGATCAATAAAATGAAGCCTAAACTTATTTTGACTTACACAACGTACTAATTTATGTGTGGAATTGTAGCATATATTGGCAAAAAGGAAGCTTTTCCAATTGTCGTAAAAGGATTGAAGAGATTAGAGTATCGTGGATATGATAGTGCAGGAGTTGCGTTGTTGCATGATGGCGACTTAAATGTTTACAAGAAAGCGGGAAAAGTCAGTGTGATGGAGGAATATGCTCTTGGACATGACGTTTCTGGACATGCCGGAATTGGACACACACGTTGGGCAACACATGGAGAACCTTCTGATGTGAATGCGCATCCACATACCTCAATGGATGGGGAAATTGCCCTTATCCACAACGGAATCATTGAAAATTATGATGTTCTTAAACGTGAACTTCAAAACCAAGGATACATTTTTAAAAGTGAAACGGATACAGAAGTGATCGTTCATTTAGTGGATTACATCAGCAAAAAGGAACATGTTTGGTACGGCGAGGCTTTGCGTTTAGCTTTATCACAAGTTCATGGAGCGTATGCGATTGTTGCTATTTCGAAGGAATATCCAAATCGTTTAGTGGCAGCCAGAAAAAGCAGCCCCTTGGTTGTTGGAATCGGAGCAGAAGGAGATTTTTACTTAGCTTCTGATGCGACACCAATTGTAGAGTACACAAAGAAAGTCGTTTATTTAGACGACGAAGAAATTGCAGTAATTGACCTGGAAGAAGGACTAAAATTATACAACATTGCCGATCAAGAACGCACACCATTTTTCCAGCAATTGGAAATGGAATTGGAAGCACTTGAGAAAGGTGGATATGAGCATTTCATGCTCAAAGAAATTCATGAGCAACCACGTTCCATTCACGATTGTTTCCGTGGACGCTTGAACGCAGAAGAAGCTTGGGTAAACCTGGGGGGCTTGCGTGAATACGAACAAAAAATGATTACAGCCAATCGCTTAATCATTGTTGCATGTGGTACGTCATGGCACGCAGGACTTGTTGGTGAATACCTTATCGAAGATTTAGCACGCATCAATGTGGAAGTGGAATATGCGAGCGAATTCCGTTATAGAAATCCAATTTTAAATGAAAATGATGTGGTAATCGCCATCTCACAATCAGGAGAAACAGCAGATACTTTAGCCGCATTAGAATTAGCAAAATCAAAAGGCGCAACGATCCTTGGAATTTGTAATGTTGTTGGTTCATCCATTTCCCGCTTAACCGATGGTGGATCTTATACCCATGCTGGACCAGAGATTGGAGTAGCATCCACAAAAGCATTTACAGCACAAGTTACGGTCTTAACCTTGATGGCACTTTCATTGGCGCACAAAAAGGGCACCATTAGCGAAACGCATTTTAGAACTTTGTTAGCAGAATTAGAAGCAATTCCAGAGAAAGTGAAACAAGTGCTCGAAACAGACGCTTTGATTGAGCAAATTGCTGCGGAATATAAAGATGCTTCGAATGCCTTGTATTTAGGAAGAGGAAGTTCATTCCCAGTTGCCTTGGAAGGCGCGTTGAAGTTAAAAGAGATTTCATACATCCATGCAGAGGGATATCCAGCAGCAGAAATGAAACATGGTCCGATTGCTTTAATCGACGAGAACATGCCGATTTTCGTCATCGCGACACAAGGAAATTCATACGAGAAAGTCGTTTCGAACATTCAAGAAGTGAAGGCACGTAAAGGAAAAGTCATTGCGATCGTAACCGAAGGAGATGTTCAAGTGCGCGAAATGGCGGACCACGTGATTGAAATACCAGAAACGAATGAGTTCTTAGTTCCTCTATTAGCAACGATTCCTTTCCAATTACTTTCCTACCACATCGCAGTCATGCGTGGGTGTAACGTCGATCAGCCGAGAAATTTGGCGAAGTCGGTGACGGTGGAGTAGTCTGAACGGGTATTTCCTTTCCTCTTTTAACATTTCAGATACACCTCCTTTGATTATGTATCAAGTTTGTATCAAAAACATGGTTTCTTTTGTTTTATTTCGATAATTAAATAAAACAAAAGAAATGGAAAAAGACCTACAGTTATATCCTTCAGTTACTGAATATATCGCGATGGATGAGAATGGTTCGCTCGTAAATCAGTTACTGAAATGACTGGTAGTGTTGCGCTTGACATATTACTTGTATGGGCGGGTTTTAAAGTTCTAAAAGCAGTTGCTAAAAAAGTTATAGGTGCTATTGCTACACGTATTGAACAACCTGCTGATAAATTGAAAGAAGTAACACAAAGTATACTAACTACAGTTATTGACGAAACTGGTGTCGGTTCTGATACTACTTTTAACGTTACTAAGCTTAAAATCGACATTGATAAAAAAATTGATTCAGGTGAAATTAAAACCTTTGGTGGCGTTAATAAAGAACTGGAGCGATATTTAAAGGCAAATGAATCACCCAAGACTTAAACGATAATTCCTTATTTCTTTTAACTAAATAACTTAAAAACAAAGACCTCCATAAAGAAATTCAACTATAAAAGTGGCGACTACGCAAAATGATTATGTCAGATTTTAACTACAAGATTACGTATACTTACATCCAATGTTTTCCTGAGATTGATAGCAGTAAAAAAAAATTAAAAAAAGATACTATTAACCTCGCTTTTCAAAGTGAACCTTCAGAATATGAAATTGAAGCAAAAGTAAAAGATTGGGTTAACGAGTTACAGACTAGTGTAATGAATGACATTGGCTGTGAAATAGAATTTGAAGAAGTGATTAAGTTCAAAAAACTAAAAGTCGTTAAGGGAATAGAAGACACCGATTTATCCGGTTTTTAAGAAATGGTTGCTA
>CAIRMS010000291.1 GCA_903879765.1 uncultured Flavobacteriales bacterium | reverse complement strand
TTGATTGTTTTTTGCAATTTCGTATCGAAAATTACATCTCCAGCCATTGCTTCGATGTTTCCGTCGAATGCCAAACCAATTAATTCACCTTTTCCATTTAATACTGGAGAACCTGAGTTTCCACCTGTGATGTCGTTGTCTGTCAAGAAACAAACCGGCATGTATCCCGCTTTATCCGCGTATTCGCCGAAATCTTTCTTGTCGTTCAATTCGATCAAACGTTTTGGCAAGTCAAACTCTTCGTCATTTGGTTTGTATTTGTTGATCGCACCTTGAAGGGTTGTGTAATAGTTGTACTTCGCATCGTTGCGTTTGTCAGCAGGCAATGCGCTCACGTTGCCATAAGTCAAACGTAAGGTGCTATTTGCATCTGGGTACTGAATAGGACTCATTCCTGACTCACGAAGTCCAGCAACCAATAAACGGAATGATTTCGAATAATCATCGGTCATTTTGATCAACTCTTCTGAACGGAACATCAAGTGAGTGGTAATGTCCGCTGATAATTTCATCAATGGATCGTTTGTCAATGCTGCTTCACTTGGTAACTCCAAGAATGCCAACATGCGTTCTTTCGAAGCCAAGATTGACATCGCGAATGCTGCTTTAATTTCATTGGATACGTTTCCGTCTTTGTACATGTCCTCAACTGAAGGAACCAATTTGTATCCTGCTTTTTGAGCGTACAAGTTTAAACCGTCGATTAAGATGTCAATTTCAGCCGGAATGTAAGTCAATTCGAAGAATTCATTGATTGCTGCTGTCAATCCAGCTTTCATCTCTGCACGTTTCGCTGCATCTGCTTTCGCGTATGCTTGAAGTTGTCCACCTAATGAACGACTAATTCCTGCGTAATCAGAGAAACGGAAAACGATTTGTAAATAGTTATCGTGACGAGCTTTCTCGTTTGTTGCAGCGTAGAACTTGTTGATTGTTTCGACAACTGTTCCGTATTTCTCTTTGTTCGCTGGTTTGTTTGCCCATGCATTGAATTTCGCTTCGTTTTTCGCTTTATCAGCAGCCGTTTGGAATTTCGTTAAGGCATCAATCATCCCTTGACGGTTTTTCCAGTAATTCGCGATACGTGCATATTTCGAAGCATAGTTCAAACGAACATTGTCGTCTTTGTCCATGTATTTTTTCATGGCATCCATGCTTGATTTAGACGATTCTACCCAAGCTGGATAAGCGAATTTTACGTTTTGATCGATTCCACCTGCTGGCAACCAACGGTTCGTTCTTCCTGGATAACCTAAGATCATGGCGAAATCACCATCTTGAATTCCTTTGATGTTCACCGGTAAGTGGTGTTTAGGATGCAAAGGAACGTTTGCTGTTGAATAGTCAGCTGGATTCCCGCTTGCATCTGCGTAAACGCGGAACATCGAGAAGTCTCCGGTATGACGTGGCCATTCCCAGTTGTCCGTGTCCCCACCGAATTTACCAATGTTATTTGGAGGCGTACCAACCAAACGAACATCTTTAAAATCTTGGTAAACGAAGTAGTAGAATTCATTTCCTTGGAAGAATGAGCGCACGCTTACGGTGTATTTTCCTCCTTCATTGTTTTCTTTTTCAATCAAGGCAATTTCGTCTTTGATGACTTTCTCACGCTCAGCTTCCGTCATTTGATCAGTAACTTTACCTAGAATTCGTTTACTGACATCGTCCATACGAACGAAAAAGCGCACGTAAAGTGATTTAGGTTTTAACTCTTCTTGGCGCGTTGCTGCCCAATATCCATTCGTTAAATAATCTTTCTCCGGTGTTGATAATTCTGCGATTGCATCGAATCCACAGTGGTGATTTGTTAAAATCAATCCATCTTTGGAAATGATTTCAGCAGTACATCCACCATTGAATTGAACAACGGCATCTTTAATCGAAGAATGGTTGATGCTGTAGATCTCTTCCGTCGTCAACTGCAATCCCAACTTATCCATATCTCTGTGATTCAGACGTTCAATGAACATCAAAAACCACATTCCTTCGTCCGCACGAACGAAAAAGCCAACGAACAAAGCGATGGCTAAAAAAGTACTTTTTAAACGTGTATTCATTTGTATAGTTTTTTGAAGGGCTAATTTACGGATTTCAAGTCTAGTAAAAAAAAGGACTTTTCCACAATTGTTGAAGGGTGGCGGTGAATTAGATTTTCTGAATGAAACAGTGCTTTATGTTTGTATACCTTGCTAACTTTTGTCTTTATCCAAGTTTATTCTTGAAATCCATTCTTTCGTGGAGAATTCGTGTTATTTCAACGATCTGATTGTCCAATTCTCTATAGAAAATGATGTGTTTTGAACTGATTTTTCCTTTCAAATCGGGATGTATTTCTGAATAAACTTTGCCAATTTGTGGGTTCTTTGAAATGGCGGTACATTTACGAATGATCAGTTTGTAATAGTTGTCAGCTTGCCTTTCTGACCAAGTTAAAACGGTATAATTCCAAATATCAGAAAGATCTTTTAGAGCAATGTTTGTAAACTTAAACTTTGCCATTTTCATGCCTTTTTGCTTTGAGCAATTTTAAATGAGCTTCCGGATCAAAATCTTCTACTAATCCACTTTTTATTCCATGATCAATGGCGCGACGCAAAGCAATGAATTTATGTTCCTCTTCTTCCAATAGTCTTAATCCTGCACGAACTGCTTCACTGGCATTTTTGTAACGACCTTCTCTCAAAACACCTTGAATGAATTCATCAAAGTAAGTACCTAATGTGATGGATGTGTTTTTACTCATAACTACTGGTTTTGGTTATAAGTACCAAATATAGGTATTTTATGAAAATGTTATTTGGTGAGTTGTAATTTTATTCATTTCTTCAATATCATTTTCATTCCGACACTAAACATTAGTGACCTCCCTTGATTGATGAAATCGTAATTTTCGCCGAAATGTCCATAATAGGTATCCTTCCAATGATCAGCGTAAAGTTCATTTTTTGAAAAAAGGATAAATTTCTGGTGAATTGAATATTCGACATGTAGTCCGACCAACCAACCGTAATTACCAGATGTCCGAACGAATCCACCCGCACTCGGACAAATCCGAAGTTTATTGCCAATGATGAGTTTCAAATAGATGGGTTCCGTGATTGTCGCATACGTTTTATCAAACAAGACAAATGGATCGGTATTGATGGAAAAGTAAGCGTGCTTCGGACGGAATTCAAAGTTTCCACCAACGGAATAATAGTTGCTGCCTTGACAGGGCAAATATCCGAGATTTAAACCTGCGTTGAATTCTTGTGCACTTGAATAAAAGGTAGACATGAAGATAGAGAAGAGGATGATTGAATTTCGAAAAACCCTCAGAAAAGTGAATTGTTTAAAAGTCATATTTGAACTTGTTAAATAGATATCTTAAAAAAAAGTTTTCTTATTCTTCTACATTAATTTGGAGGTTCGGAAGTTCTACTTGAAGTTTTATTTTCGCTTTTAATGCACTAAAAACCCTTAGTAAGGTATCCATGGTTACGTTGCTTGCATTATTCTCAATTCGTGAAATTTGTGCTTTTTGAACACCAATGAGTTTTCCAAGTTCTTCCTGTGTCAAGTTTCGGTTTTGTCGTGTTTGCTTGATAGCCTTACCAATAAGGTCCATTTGAAGTTCATATTCAAATACGTCTCTTTCACGGGTTCCTTTTTTACCAATTAATTTATCTTGTACTTCGTCTAATGTATACGTTTTCATCTTTTTTTATTTTGCTTTTCTTCTAAATAGTGTGACCTAATTCGAATTGCTTTCTGAATTTCATTTTCGGCAACTTTGCTTCTTTTTTTAATAAATCCATGAGTGGAAACAACCAAGGTATCCACACTTGAAGTTTTGTCCCAAAATGCAAGGAGTCGGTATTGAATTCCTTGATATAATGTTCGGAACTCCCAAATATCGTTGGAGAGTTTTTTAAAAAGTTCCGAATCAATCTCAATTTGAGATTTACGAATATTGTAAAGAATCTTTTCATAATGTTTGCGTTCCAAACGGCTTAAAAAGGTAAATGCCTCCTCTAGAAAAAGTATTTCAAAATGACTTTTCATTGAATACAATTATTTTCCAATTCAAATATAGTAAAAGTTTCGTTAAAAGGAAACTATTTTTAGTTTTTTCAAATGAAGTTCCCATTTGTAAATCGTTTTAATCAGGAAAATATTGTTTTGTCTTGAATTTGTTTTGAAAAAATCAAGTAGTAATTCTTAACATAAAAAGCCTAATGGTCTATTTCAACCGTTGCC
>CAIRMS010000290.1 GCA_903879765.1 uncultured Flavobacteriales bacterium | reverse complement strand
TTTCTTGGAATCGTCACAGAAAGAAAAAGATCCTTGCCGGCATTCAAGGAACAGAATTGGCTCAAGTATCCCACGTCGATTTTTGTCGATTTCGGAAGGACATACCCTTTTCCCTCTAAGGCTTTACGGTATTGTGGACTTTGCATAAAATCCAAGGAAACCACATTGACATCCAAGCGTTGTTGGTGACTAAACTGATTGAGCAAGGCGCCGTAAGTGTCTTCGAATCCATGGGTAATTAGCGTGGAGTTCATGGAACAAGAAGTCAATACATCACTCGTGTAGGTTTCTACTTCCAAGGTAATCACATCATTGACGGACATCAGGGAAAGTGCGTTTTGAACACTGATTGTATCTCCATTCATCAATTTAAGTGAAACATATTGTTTTTGAACTTCGAGATTTTCTGGATTCATCTGATACGCTTTTTCAAGAGCGGATGATCGATCCAAATTGTAATTCCCAGCAGCATAGTAAGCCAGATGATATTCCCAAGAGTTAGGAGAAATAAGTTCTAATTGCTTTACTTTGGCATCCATTTCTGCTTGTTCAGCTACTAATGGGGTACGTTGAAATTTATTTGATTTGGAATTTTGTCGAATTAATGAAAAAGCGGAATAAACTTGTACTGTTTTGTCCGTCTCTCGAAGGTCTTTCGTGTCATCTTGTTCGTTTGAATCTTCTCGCTCCTCGAATTTTTGGTCCAATTTAAAATAACTTGAATCCATCTTTAACAATGAATTAGATTCCATCTTTGATTGACTATTCAATAGTCCATTGGATATATTTGTCGCATTTTCAGTGACACCCATTTGATTAGTACTTTGTGGTCTATTCAGGTATCCATTCGGCGGTTGACCAAAAGAAATAAAGGAAAAAAGACAGAGAAAACTAAAAAAAATAGTTTGTTTCATCGGGATGATTTTTAGCTATTTACAACCAAGTTCTTCAAAGGTTCAAAAAAAGTCTCAATAATCCGTAGATTTGTTCGTTATATGCACATGAGAAACTTTTTTTCTGCGATAATTGCTTGCTTAATTTGTATTTTCACTTTGAGCATAAGCTCTTGTGGGAAAAATGTCATTCTTTCCAAAAAAAACCTAAGTTTCTCCAGAGATACCGTCGTTTTTGACACTGTTTTTACTACGATTGGATCAACGACACAGCAATTTAAAATTTACAACAAGGACTCCAAAACGATTAAAATTGACGAAATCGAATTAATGGGTGGAACGAATTCCAAGTTTTCGATGAATGTTGATGGACTGCAAGGAACCATAATCGAAGACCTTTACATCGAAAGTGGAGATAGTTTATTTGTTTTTGTTGAAGTCACCTTGGATCCTAACGGAGCGAATTTACCCATGATCATTGAAGATTCCATTCGATTTAAGTCCAACGAAAAAAACCAATACGTAAAACTTGCCGCTTGGGGACAAGACGCGTATTTTCATTACAAGGATTTGAACGAAGGAATCTGGCCAAACGACAAACCACATGTTATTTATGGTTATGCCGCCATTGACTCAGCAAAAACATTAAACATTCAGGCAGGAACAAACATTTACATGCACAAAAACGCCATTTTGTACGTGTATAAATCGACCTTAAACATTCAAGGAACGCTCGGAAATGAAGTGGTCATTCAAGGAGATCGATTAGAGCAAGATTATCAGAATGTCAGTGGACAATTTTACGGTATTTACTTTCAACAAGCGCGTCCATGTACCATTGACTACGCTATTATCAAAAACGGAACATCTGGTGTTCACTTGTACGACGAAGATCCAACGAACAGTGATTACACACTCACGATGACCAACACGATAATCAAAAATCAAGCGCGCTATGGTGTCTTTATTTTTGCTGGAGCGAGGGTGAAAGCCGAAAATTGCATCGTAGCAAAAAATGGTACGCATGCATTGTTTGTCCTTCAGGGAGGAGATTTCAATTTCAATCATTGCAATCTTCTGGGTTATGGAAATTCCACGAATCCAGCTGTTGGAATTAGCAATCATTACACGGATAATGCAGCGGGTCAGACGTATGTTTCCTCGATAAATGAAGGGAAATTGTACAATTGTGTTGTGGCAGGAAATCAAACAACAGAATTCGCTATGGATACGATTCAAATGTCTGGCGTTGTGTTAAACTTTGATTTTAAAAACACCTTATTGCAATCAGAGGAAATTTACACGGACGCTTTTTACGATGCCAGTGTATTGTGGAATGGCACGCCTCTTTTCACGAATCCAACAGAATTCGATTTTACTTTTGGCAGCAATTCAGCTTTACAGGAGAATGGCATTAACACAAGTGTGGTGACTGATATCCTGGGAAATCCAAGAAATAATCCGCCAGATATTGGCGCCATCGAAATGAATTAAAAATATTAGAACAAAAAAAATGCGGATCAATCTTGACCCGCATTTTTTATTTCGTTGAATTGGACTTATGCGTTTGCAATCATGTTATCCAAAACTTCCATCACACTTTTAACTGCTTCCGCTGACTCAACTAAAAGCGCGCGTTCTGCGTCGTTCAACTGTAATTCGATGATTTTCTCAATACCGTTTTTACCAAGTACCACTGGTACACCAAGGTAGATATCGTTCATTCCATACTCTCCTTGTAACCAAGCACAAACTGGGAAGATACGTTTTTGATCACGTACAATTGCTTCCACCATTTGAGCTGCTGCAGCTCCTGGAGCGTACCATGCTGAAGTACCTAATAATTTCACGATTTCACCACCACCGAATTTCGTGCGCTCGATGATTTCGTTCAATTTAGATTCTTCGATCAATTCTGTTACTGGAATACCACCAACAGTCGTATAACGAGGAAGTGGAACCATTGTGTCACCATGTCCACCCATCAATACCGCTTGAATATCTTTCGGGGAAACATTTAACTCAGTTGCTAAAAATGCACGGTAACGCGCTGTATCAAGTACACCTGCCATTCCAAATACTTTGCTTGGATCTGTGTTAGCGTTCAAATACGCGCAGTATGTCATCACATCTAATGGATTAGAAACAACAACAATGATCGCATTTGGTGAATACTTCACGATGTTCTCTGTCACGGTCTTAACAATACCAGCATTGGTAGCGATAAGGTCGTCACGAGACATTCCTGGTTTTCTTGGCAAACCTGAAGTAATCAC
>CAIRMS010000289.1 GCA_903879765.1 uncultured Flavobacteriales bacterium | reverse complement strand
TTACCATCATCGGATTAAGTTCTTGTGTTGCTCCTAAAAAATACAAAGAATTGGAAGCAAGGGAGAAAGCATGTTCAGAAGAACTAGCGAAATACAAAAAAAGCTCAAGTGATTTTGAGTCTCTTTCCAAAGATTTACAAAACCAGTTTAGCAATGCATCACGTGATGTAACCAAATTAAAACAAGACACCTCTGCAACAGGAATTGCCATGAGGCTTTTACAGAGAGATTACGATCAACTTTTGTCGCAACATGAATCATTAGAGAATTCCTTTAATAAAATGAAAAACTTGAGTGCGAAGGAAACTTCTGAACTTCAAATTGAATTGGAAAACACGAACAAGGAACTACAAAGAAAAGCAGATGCACTTCTTAGGTTGGATGAAGAACTAAAAGCTAAACAAAAATTACTTGAAGAGCGTGAAAAACGAGTAAATGAGCTAGAAGAAGCCATTCGTAAAAAAGATGCTGGAATTCAATTGTTAAAAGCAAAAGTAGCAAACGCTTTACGTGGATTTGAAAACAAAGGTTTAACTGTCGTTCAGAAAAACGGTAAAATTTACGTTAGCCTAGAGGCGAAATTATTGTTTAAATCAGGATCCACATTTGTTGAGCCAGAAGGACGTGATGCTTTGATTCAATTAGGTCAAGTTTTAGAGAGTGAGAAAGACTTAGAAATCGTTGTTGAAGGACATACGGATACCGATAAACTTTCAAGTCCAAATTCACCTAAAAATAACTGGGAACTTTCTGTTCTTCGTGCAACCTCTGTTGTGGAAATTCTTTTGGCGAATTCTACGATGTCTCCCGTTCAAGTGATGGCTGGCGGTCGTGGTGAATTTCACCCAGTGGATGTAAACGATAAAGCGAAAAATAGACGCATCGAGGTGATTATTTCACCGAATTTAAATGAGTTGTTCGAGATTATTTCTAACGATTAACTACCTTACATATGGGATCAAAAGAAAAGAAATTAACTCAAGATTCCGCTGAATCACCGGTAACTTGGTACGGTAAATCCTTCCATTTACTTTTGCTGGCAGTCATAGTCGTCTCGACTTATTTTACTTTTTCACCCGGTTTTTCCCCGGAAAAACAATTTACGAATTGGGATGACTTGGGATATGTTGTGAATCAACCATTGATAAAAACTCAAGACGCAGATAGCGCAGCGCTGCTTTGGAAACCAAGTACAGAGGTCATGTTGAATTATCATCCAATCACCATGTGGACCTTAGCTAAAAACTATGAGTCGGCAGAATTGGACATTCAACCCTATTTTCAAACCAATCTATTTTTGCATTGCCTGAATGCAGTTTTGGTGTTTATTTTGCTCTTCTCACTATCGAAAGGCTCAATATTCGTTTCGTTTTTTAGTGCGTTGATTTTTGCCATACATCCAATGCACGTCGAAAGTGTAGCATGGATTTCCGAACGTAAGGACGTCCTTTATACCTTTTTCTTTCTGCTTTCATTACTAAGTTACATCCGTTTTCAGCGCAAACAAAACTATCTTTGGTTAGTTATCTGCTTTGGGATTTTCATTCTTTCTTGCCTAAGTAAAGCAATGGCTGTTCCCTTACCGTTTGTATTAATTTTGCTTGATTATTTTAATGGACGCAAGATCAATTGGAAATCACTTCTTGAAAAAATTCCTTTTATTTTCGTTGCAATATGGTTTGGTTTAAACGCATTAGAAATACAATCAAAAGGTGCAATAACCGATTTTGATTTCTTTACAGGTTGGCAACGTATCATCTTTGCTTCTTACGGATACCTATCCTACTGGTTGAAATTTTTTGTACCTTCCGGATTGTCGGCGTTTTATCCTTATCCAAATCTCGATCGATTAGACGAACTGCCTGTATACTTTACACTGGCACCATTCGCCCTACTTATTTTCATGGGAGGAATCCTCTTTCTGTCTTGGAAACGAAATGTTGAAACATTCAAAATTAGCTTGTTAGGGATTGGTTTTTTTAGTCTAATGATTGCGCTCGTATTACAATTTATTAGTGTTGGAGCGGCCATCACCGCGGATCGATACAGTTATATCCCATACATTGGAATTGTATTTATGTTACTGCTTTTATTAGAAAAATGGTCCGTTTTTCAGCGCTTTAAAAAGTACATGATTGGTGGTGTCATGCTGTATTCTATCGTTTTTATGTTTCTTTCTTTTGAACGAACAAAAGTATGGACAAACTCCGGAACTCTTTGGAGTGATGTGATTGAAAAATACCCCTTCAAACTAAAGAAGAATGGAGAAAACATTGAGGTTCTACAAACTGGTGCTGAGGTAGCTTACAAAAATAGAGGGAACTTTTACCGTGAGAATGGCGATTCTGCAGCAGCAATGAAAGATTATCTTGTACTCGTTGAAGCGAAGGTAAAAGATCCATTAATTTATTCCAACGTTGGAAATATGTATGCCCTCATGAATAATTTCGATTCTTCACTGCAAATGTACACCATGGCCTTAGATCGAAATCCAAATGCCTATGATGTTTACATAAATCGAGGGATTACATATATAAAAATGCTCGATAACAAAAATGCCATTAAGGATTTTAAAAATGCGCTTAAACTGCGTCCAAATGATGTCACATCTTTAATTAACTTATGTGCGGCTCAATTGAACAGTAAGAATTATAACGCATGTATTAAAACGAGTGAAAACTTATCGCGCGTTGCTCCAAATAGATGGGAACCTCATTTTTATCAAGGTACAGCTTATGTAAATCAAGGAAAATATAATCTTGGTGCTGCTTCACTCGAAAAAGCAATTGCGTTGAATCAAAATGATCCATATATATGGTTCAATGCAGGGATTGCGCAGCAACAAATTGGCAACAAAGAAAAAGCGAGGAACTATATTTTAAAAGCAAAGTCTTTGAATTATCCAGTAAGCGCTGAAATGCTCAATAGTCTTTAGCGAATGACGTTTACATGACCGCTTAAGTCTTCAAAGATTCCTTTTCCAATTTCATAGATGAAATACCATGAGTATGTGCCATTTTGCACAGGAACTCCTTGATATGTGCCATCCCATTTGAAATTAAGGTCAGTTGACTCGAAAATAAGTTCGCCCCAACGATTGTATAAATAAAAGTGACCACCCATAATACCAATGAAACTTCCGAAGAAAAATTCATTACATTCATCATTGTCCGGAGTAAACGAATTTGGAATATAAATAAATCGCTCTGGTATCACACGGATCCATTTGCTGATACTATCTACACACCCTTTTTCATCCGTGGCAATTAAAGTGATTAAATAATCCCCAGGAACCGTATAAATGTGTGCTGGATTAACCAAGAATGAATTTGGGCTACCATCACCAAAGTCCCACGTATAGGCCCACGCATTCTGAGATTGATTTAAAAACGTAGTACTTAAACCTTGCATTGGATATTCGGTCATCACCCAAAAATCAGCCATTGGCTTCACTACTTGTACAAGGGAAACACCCGTAACATAGAAGGTTTGACATTCGTCTGAAACCTGAACAAAAAAGGAAGTTGTTGCCGCGGGATTTACCCATATACCCGGAGTTGTTTCATTTGTTTGCGTCCACAAATAATAATAGTTCCCGAATCCTCCTGATGCGCTTACTTGTAGAAAAGCACTATCACCGGGACAAATTTGTATTGGTCCATTCAATTGTAGCGTTAACGGTGGACTAGTAATCGTATAAAGTATGGAGTCAATTGCAACATTTCCACAATTATCACTTACCTGTATGATGTAATTCGTCGTGATGGATGGAGTTACAGAAATCGAATCACTCGTGCTCACTAAGGTGTTATTGACGGTCCAAAGGTAATTGTAAGCACCTGTTCCTCCACTTGCTATAACACCAAGATCTTCCGGTAAATAAGGGCATATTTCTGTTAAGTCATTACTGACTGCTAAAGAAATTGGCTGGTATTGAGGGACATTTACTAAAATGGAGCTTGATACAGGAGAACTTGCACACGCATCGGTGACTTGAACGGAGATTGTTTGGGATGCAACGGGCGTGAAATTAATAGAGCTCGTTGTTTCCCCTGTACTCCATACATATTGGTATGGCGTTACTCCACCTGAAACAGTTGTTATTAGATTAATTGGATCACCAGGACAAGCAATCGTTGCGCCGTTAATGGAAACAGTTAGCGGTGTTACATCCTGAATGTAAAGTGTGACAACTAGCGGAGTAATGTTGCCGCAAGGGTCGCTGATTGGAAAGGTAATTACTACATTTTCTAGGCCTTCAGTTAAATTATCAAATAAGGCATTCATGGTAAAGGTTGCCGTGTTTTGACCTGCTGCAAATGTTATACTGCCCGGAATTCCGGAGTAATCCTGTCCATTTGTTGCCGTACCACTAACCTGAACCGGTATTGTTAACGGGGAAGAAAGATTATTTTGACGTGTTAAAGTAACCGTCGAGGATACACATCCTTCCGCAAGCCAATCAGGATTTGAATAAACTTGTTGAGAAAGTGTATAATCGATTTCGACGGGCGTTTTAGTTGATAAACTATTAGCTTCTAAAAACATCCCTGAATCCCACTGTCCATCACCTGCATCGGCTATAGCTATAATTAAGTGATACGTTTGTCCACACTGAACTTTCGACACTGCCTCTAGTACCTTTGTAAATCCATCGTATTGAATATACTGAGGACTACTATTATAGGGTGGTGAGTTTCCATCCCCATTAAAAGTAAAGAATTGTTGATTTGTAATGGCGTTAACGTTGTTGATCGAAACGATTCCTCCACCATTTGGTAAACGTGCGATGTTTTGCATTCCTACTATCCCTGGTCCAGAAATAAAAAATCCAAAAACATCATTGTAACCAGAATTATTGGGTGGTGCAAATTCAGGATATTCATCCGAACCGAACACGTATTTGAAGCGAACGGTGTCGGCATAAGGTATGAAATCAAATTCTAGAATGGCTGCGTTAAACGTTTGAGTACCACCTAAGACTTGGTTTGTTAGCAAAGTTGAACCTGGAGCATTATTATCCATTCCGGCATTCGACTGATTGTTTGGTCCCTGTGGTCCACTTGATGTTGCTTGAACGGTACCGGTTGTCATGACAATTCCTTGAGAAATCCCAAGGTTTGTATTATTCGCTGTAAACTGTCCGATTGCACCAGGACTTCCATTGTATGTAACATTTGAAACCGTTACACCGCTTCCTAGAAGGACATTTTGAACGAGTCCCTGCGGAGACAAAGTTGAATTCGTAATCAATTGACTCCATGTCGTTGTGTGCATCGCAATTGCGACCAAAACCATCAAAAAACTACCTTTCATCATTGTTACCAAAGGTTAAACGTCTAAATGCGGAAATCGTTGTGAAAAACCGAGATTATTTTTCAAAAAAAAAGGATGCCGAAGCATCCTTATAAAATTCCTTGATTTAGTTACTTCCTTTCGAAAAGTGGTTTTAGCGAATACCATGCCAAAAAAGGAAAGAAATGCATGGGCATTGCATACGAATAAAAGATGTATTGATGCGCCTCTGTTGTTTCTCCTTTAAAGACGAAACCAAGCACTCCAATCAAACTAACTGTAGTTAGACCAGCAAATAGTAATCCAAAAATGAGCTCTCCGAATTTAGGAATGAATTTCGTGAATAACCAGTGTCCTAATGTTGCTAAAACTGTTCCAATTAAACAAGAAACAAAAATGGCCATTGTTGGAACTTCTTTTGAATAATCCTCGATTAATTGAGTTTGAATCATATCTCCATAAAAATACGATACTACTCCCGCAAGTAAACCTGAACTTAGAGCGAAGATGATTTTTTTTATCATAACTTATTATTTTTTCTGAACTGGCAATGTAGCTGTTATTTTCAGAATGTCAGCAACATCGTTTCCTTTTTTTCCAACGTTATATTCCGATCTGCTAACACTAAATTTAGCGACAAATGTGCCTTTATTACCTTTTTTCACGAAAGTAAAAGGAATAGAAACCTCTTTTTTCACTCCATGCATTTCAAGTTTTCCGAGGGCTTTGAAACCAGATTCGGTTTTTTCAATTTTCGAAGATTCAAATTCAATGTAAGGATATTTTTCCGCGTGGAACCATTCATCTCCGCGCGCATGTTTATTTTGCAAACCATTTCCAGTATTAATTGACTCAACCTTCAACTTGAAGTTGAACTTAGCCGACGCCAAATTTGCAGGATCAAAGACAATTGTACCACTGATGTCTTCAAATGTACCACTTACATCCGCATTTGAAAATGCAACTTTCTGTGTTTCCAAAATTTTCCATCCTTGTCCAAAACTGGAGAAGGAAAGAAACAATGCGGTGATAAAACTGAGACTTTTCATATTGAGCTTGCGTTTGGAATTAGTTTTTAGCAACTTCTAAATCTGCGATTAAGTTTACTTCGTCAGATAATCCAGGTCCAACCTCGCCTACTCCAAAATCTGAACGTTTCACGATACCGGTAATTTGTAATCCAGCAACATCATTTCCTGCTCTGTTTTTTGCTGATCCTGTATTGGTACCTATAAGTGTAACTACTTTCGTTACACCATGCATAGTGAAATCACCAACGATTGTATAGTTGTTTCCTTTACCTTTTTTAACTGAAGTACTTTTGAATGTCAGTGTTGGGAATTTTTCTGCATCAAAATAATCTGCTGTTTTTAAGTGGTTATCACGCATTTCTAATCCTGTATTCACAGAGTTTGATTGAGCGGTCATCTCAATTGAAGCTCCAACGAAGTCTTCGTTTGGCGTACTGACCTTCACATCAAAGTTTGAAAAGTGACCACTAATATTTGTGATACCGTTGTGAACGATTGTAAAACCTAATCTTGAATGCGCTCCATCCAATGACCAATTAGCTACTTCTAAAGCTGTAAAAGAAAACAATGCAAATGCTGCAAAAACTGATAAAATTACTTTTTTCATATTTATATTTTTTTGTTAAACAATTATTTGAATGCAAAGTTCATTTATTCTTGCGAACTTTCTCTTGACGTAGGTTAATAGATTTTGATTATTCAAACTTACGCTTGAGGAACTTGTAAAGCGCTTAATTTTTCAAAAGCATCTTTTATGTGCCTTATCGGTTCAATTACCAGGCGTAACTTATCATTTTGTTGAACTAATCTATAGCCGCTTTGATGTTTCATGATGGCATTAAGTGTATAGGTGAAGGCTTCCGTCTCATAAAACGAGGATTGAGGATTCGCAATAAAGTAACCCACTAATTTCTCAGACTTGATGACCAATCTTTCCAAGCCTAATTCTTCGGCTAACCAACGTAATTCAAACGAAAATAATAATTCTTTTACCGCTTTTGGAAGTGGTCCAAATCGATCAATGAGGTCTTTCGAAAACTGATCCAATTCAGCTTTATTTTTCAGGCTATCTAAGGATTGGTATAAACTCAATCGTTCGGCAACATTATTAACGAAATCATCTGGTATACGTACTTCCATATCGGTTTCAAAAATACAGTCTTGCACATACGATGTTATGAACTGGTCCGTATGTCGGTCATCAAACAATTCTTTGAATTCGCTTTCTTTCAATTCCTGCATGGCTTCATTTAGGATTTTTTGATACATCTCGAATCCTATTTCCGAAATAAATCCACTTTGTTCTCCTCCAAGCATATTTCCTGCACCACGAATATCCAAATCCTTCATGGCAATGTTAAATCCTGAACCTAAGTCTGAGAATTGCACTAATGCTTCCAATCGTTTTCTAGCCTCGCTTGTTAATACGCTATATTTAGGAGCAATGAGGTAGCAAAATCCCTTTTTATTTGATCTTCCTACTCTCCCCCGCAATTGGTGTAAATCACTTAATCCAAATTTATTTGCGTCGTTGATGATGATGGTATTGGCATTCGAAATATCTATTCCCGATTCAATAATAGTAGTAGCAAGAAGGACATCGTATTTCCCTTCGATGAAATCCATCATGATTTTTTCGAGTTGTTTTCCGTCCATTTGACCGTGGCCAATTCCGACCCTTACACCTGGACACAATCTGGTGATCATTCCAGAAATTTCTCGGATATTCGATAAGCGATTATTGACAAAAAATACTTGTCCACCGCGCGAAACCTCATAAGCAATCGCATCACGAATAGTTTCTTCCTGAAAAGTAATTATTTCTGTAAGTACTGGCTGTCGATTTGGAGGAGGCGTATTGATGATGCTTAAATCTCTCGCACCCATCAGAGAAAACTGCAAAGTTCGAGGTATGGGTGTTGCTGTAAGTGTCAGCGTATCCACTGTAGCCCGAATCGTTTTTAATTTATCCTTAACGGAAACCCCGAATTTCTGTTCTTCATCGATGATCATGAGTCCCAAATCTTTGAATTTCACACGGTCAGCAACCACTGCATGTGTTCCGATGAGAATGTCAATTTTTCCTTCTGCTAGTTTCTTTAAGGTTTCTGTGATCTCCTTAGCTGATTTAAAGCGATTAATGTAATCAACCGTGCAAGGAAAAGCAGAAAGTCGTTCTTTAAAACTTCTGTAATGCTGCATGGATAAAATTGTTGTTGGAACCAGAATTGCTACTTGTTTTGAATCTGTAACCGCTTTAAATGCTGCTCGAACAGCTACTTCCGTTTTTCCAAATCCAACGTCTCCACAAATTAAGCGATCCATTGGTCTTGAAGCTTCCATGTCGCGTTTAATGTCTTGCGTCGCTTTGTATTGATCCGGAGTGTCTTCAAACATAAAAGATGCCTCTAATTCATTTTGCATGTAACTGTCTGGCGCAAATGCGAATCCTGGTTGACTCCTTCTCGTTGCATATAACTTAATTAAATCAAAGGCGAGTTCTTTGATTTTCTTTTTTGTTTTATTCTTTAATGTGGCCCAAGCTTGTGTTCCAAGTTTGTTCATTTTAGGAACAGAACCATCCTTTCCAGTGAACTTAGATATTCGGTGTAAGGAGTGGATACCAACATAAAGTACATCCCCATCTTTATAGATAAGTCGAATCGCCTCTTGAGGTTTTCCGTTTACATCGATCGTTTCTAATCCAGAAAATTGACCGACACCATGATCAATATGTGTTACATAATCGCCTTTTTGGAGGTTGTAAATCTCTTTTAATGTCAGTGCTTGTTTGGCCTGTCTAAATCCTTCTTTGAGTCTGAAGCGATGATAACGCTCAAAGATTTGATGATCTGTATAACAGACTAGTTTCAATTCTGGAGAAATGAATCCTTCGTGCAGTGAAAAATTCATTGCTGTAAAACTCACTTCAGCTCCAATGTCCTCGAAAATCTGGTAAAGGCGTTCAATTTGTCTGGGTTGATTGGAGAAAATTAGATTTTCGAACCTGTTAGATTGTCGTGAAAGCAAATCTGTTTTTAGTAGTTCGAAATTCTTGTTGAAATTCGGCTGTGGAATGAAGTCGAATTCAAAAAGATTTGCCGTTTTGTAATGGAATACAGGTCCCCATTCAACAATTTTGATTCGTTCTATGCTTTTTTGAAGTTCAATTGACGACAAATATAAAGAACTCGGTAAGGTATGTCGAACCGTTTCATTTAAGTTCCCATAAATCTCAACTGAACGATCATATTCTTTTCTGAGGATACTTTCCATGCGTTCGTAAGAACTCATCCAACAGCTTAAATCTTGTCCAAGAAAAGTAAAGATATCTTCCTGTGACTCTATGCTCAACTGACCTTGAATATTCGGGATGACATTAAAAAACGCATGTGTATTGATGGACAATTGCGTTGCGGCATCAAAAGTTCGAATTGATTCGACTTCCTCACCGAAAAACTCAATTCGGAAGGGGAAATCATTTGCATATGAAAACACATCAACAATTCCACCGCGAATGGAGAACTGTCCCGGTTCATAAACGAAATCAACACGTTCGAATGCATATTCCAGCAGCAATTCATTCATAAAATCAATGCTGTAATTTTTCCCAAGTTCAACCCGTAGGGTATTTTTAATTAAATTTTTCTGGGTAGGAACTTTTTCAAATAATGCTTCCGGATAGGTAACGATCCAAGCGTTTGCTCCCCCTGAAATTCGTTCGAGGACTTCAGCCCTTGTTACCACATTCGCATTATCTGTTTCTTCCAATTGATAGGGAACACGGTATGAGGCTGGAAAAAATAAAACGCGTTTATCGTCTGGGAAGAGCCCTTCTAAGTCATTTAAAAAATAGGCGGCTTCTTCTTTGTCTTCAAGAACGAACAGATGATTTCCGGGAACCTGTTGCGCTACACAAATGGAGGTCAATGACTTAGCAGAACCAACGAGTCCTTTCCAATGGATACGCACGTTCCCCTGGCTTAAAAGTGAAGCTGTTTGATCGATTTGCCTTAGTTCGGCAATAGATTTCAGGAGTTGTGTTTGGTCCATGAATAGCGCGAAATTAATGATTCTTATTCGATTCAAAACACAGAAAATCAAGAGATGTTTGGTTCCTACGAGGAAAATTGAGTTCACGTAGAATGACTAGTATGATTGTTGTACCAAAATGAACCGAATTCCGTTACTGCTGTATTGAAACATGGAAATAACAATTTGATGTGAATATCTAATGGATATGTATCATTTTAACCTGTTATCGTTTTTTACTTTTATCCGACGAAATTTAACAAACCATATGAAAAAACAATTGAAATATCTTTTTGCGATCACTTCTTTGATTTCAGCAGGATTTATGTACGCTCAAGATTCAGTAGTTCCAGTTGCTGCAAATGCTGCGGAAGAAACAGGTAAAATTGTAGAAGAAATCTCTGCATTAGAATTCTTAATGAAAGGTGGAGTCTTTTTGATTCCGATTGCCATTCTATTGTTTTATACATCCTATGTATCAGTTGAACGTTACCTCTACATTAAACGAATGACAAAGCACAACAAAAGCATGTTGACGCAAATCAAGTCGAATTTAGAAAACGCGAATATACAAGGAGCGCTTAACACACTTGCACAGGATCAAACTGCTTTTGGTAATGTTGTGAGAGAAGGTGTTCAGTCCATGGGAAGACCTATTCCGCAAATTGAATCTAATATGGAGAAAGTTGCGAATATTGAAATTGGTAAGATGGAAAAAAACATCGGTCATTTAGGATTGATTGCTGGGATTGCACCAACACTTGGGTTCATCGGTACTATTTCTGGGGTAATCAAGATTTTCTACAGCATCTCTGTTACAGAAAATGTTTCCATTGGAAACATCTCTGGAGGTTTATATGAAAAAATGATCTCTTCTGGATCAGGATTAGTTGTAGGTATCATTGCCTTTACTGCGTACCACTTATTAAATGGAATGATTGATAACTATGCGTTAGCAATCCAACGAGTTAACTTAGAATTCATCAAATTGAATAGACCTAGCGATGGCAATAAAGCGTAATAGAAGGTTC